>JABMNX010000001.1 GCA_013204405.1 Candidatus Kaiserbacteria bacterium
CAATTTGATAGAGCTCCAGGGTTTTTACTTTCTAATTTTGATGGAGGCACCGTTTCATTGACTGACTCAGTGGGGAAGATTCGCGTGGTAAATTCGTGGGCGACATGGTGTCCGTTTTGTGTCGAGGAACTTGCCGATTTTGTGAGGCTTCAAGAAGAGTTTAGTGACCGTGTTGTGGTAGTTACTATTAACCGATCTGAATCATTGAGTAAGGCTAGAAGTTTTGCCGATGAACTCGGAATAACGGACGGGATGACCATGCTTCTTGATCCAAAAGATTCGTTCTATAAATCTATAGGAGGGTTCTCAATGCCGGAAACACTCTTTATTGATGGAGATGGGAACATACGTGTTCATAAACGTGGACCCATGAGGTTTGAAGAGATGAAAGAGAAAGTTGAGTCAATAATTAATAGTTCGTAAGTAAGTAATAAATAACATATGGAGATTATAGGATTAGGGTTTATATTCTCAGCGTTTGTAGCAGGCTTACTAACATTTCTCGCGCCATGCACATTACCAATGGTGCCGGCGTACTTAGGGTTTATTAGCGGTGTTTCAAAAGAAGACTTAGAAGATGAAACGCGGCGGGATGAGGTACGAAGAAAGATATTTTTGAATGGAGTCTTCTTTATCCTTGGTTTTTCAATTGTCTTCATTCTTTTTGGCACACTTGCTGGAATTCTAGGGCAAGGACTTACTCCGTATAGAATTTGGCTGACACGTATTGGAGGGGTGTTTGTGATTATATTCGGACTATTTATGTTGGGTGCATTTAACATTCCATTTCTTCAAGCTAATAAAAGGATTAAAACTCCAAAATGGCTCAAGGTTGGAAAGCCGTCGAGCTCACTTATAATCGGTTCAGCATTTGCGTTTGGATGGACCCCGTGTGTTGGGCCGATACTTGGCTCAATTTTACTTCTTGCGTCTACATCAGGGACTGCGCTGCAAGGAACACTACTTTTGACGGTCTTCTCAGCTGGACTCGCCGTCCCGTTTCTATTGGTTGCACTTGGTTTTTCTCGTGCAACTGCGTATATCGACAAACTTTCTAAATATCTTAAGTGGGTTTCAATTGTTGGCGGCGTATTTTTAGTTATTCTCGGGTTCTTACTTGTAACAAATAATTTCAGTTTACTTATTCAGTACGGCTTTGAATTGTTTGGATTCATCGAGTACGATGCATTATTAGATCTTCTTTAAAATAGGGTACATACATACTTATGAACAAGAACACATTACTTATCGGGGGAGCAGTCATAGTAGCAATCTTACTTATTTTCGTGGGCCGATTTATTGGCGGGGATGTGCCCATTCAAAATACTGGAGGACATGGTGCACAAGCTACAGCGGCGTTTTTAGATAACCAGTCAGCAGACAGTGCCCCGGATTTTTCACTTAATTCACTTGATGGTAGGACAATAAAACTTTCTGATTATAAAGGAGAGAAACCAGTGATTCTCGACTTTTTTGCAACATGGTGCCCAAATTGTCAGCGTGACATGCCGAAGCTTTCACGTATGTATGAACAGTATAAAGACCAAGTGGAAGTTATTGGAGTGAATCTTCGAGAACAAGAAGGTAAAGTACGCTCGTTTATTGATTCAAAAGGAATTGTATTCCCAGTTGTTCTTGATTCTGCGGGGCAAGTAGCTCGAGGTTATGGAGTGCAGTACACGAACTATCATGTACTAATAGGTAAAGATGGAAATATTGTAGGTACGGTGCCGGGGGATATTAGCGAATCGCATATACTTTCGCTTATAGATAGCTCAAGATAGAATTAGTATAATCATACGTTCATTTATTATCCGTTAAACAATATACTTAATAAATATGGGAACAAAAATAATTGGAATCGTAGGAAGCCTCAGAGAAAAATCAATAAACAGGGGTCTTATGAACGCATTTAAAGATTCGGCTCCGGAGGGTGTTGAATTAGAAATAGCACAAATCGATAATTTACCACTTTACAGTGAAGACTTAGATAAAAACTATCCTGAGTCCGCATTACAATTAAAGTCGATAATAGAATCTGCAGACGCTCTCATCATTGCAACACCAGAGTATAATCGCTCTGTTTCTGGAGTGCTTAAAAATGCAATTGATGTCGCATCTAGACCAGCTAAATCAAATTCTTTTGATGGCAAACCTGTGCTTGTTATAAGTGCGTCCCCTGGAGGGGCGGGAGGTGCAATGGCTCAGTATCACTTAAAACAGACATTACTTCATCTCAATATGACAGTAATAGGGCAACCAGAGTTTTGGGTTGGCGGTGCGGGGGACAAGTTTAACGAAGATGGGGCACTTACAGATGAGAACACAAAGAAATTTATTGAAGTCGGATGGGGTGCTCTACTTAAAGAGGTAAAATGAAACCAGTATTATAAATTATTTTTCTTGCACCATTTTAAGATAGCTTGTGCAGATTCCTTCCAGTGTTTCCCGATAAGTAAACCTGGGTGTGTAGCTCCTCCTATTTCAACAACATCAGCGCCATAATAATCTGCTTGAGCACGAACTTTCTCTATACCAATACCAAAGGGGAGAGAGGTTCCTTTTTCTGCACCAATAAAGAGTAGAGGCTGCGTCAGTTTTTCTTTAGGTACGGACACTCCTAGTTTTCTTTCACTTCGCGCGACACCCGACTCCACTGTTAGTAGTTTCTTCATTTTTATAAGCCTCCACGGATATATATCGTGGAGCAGCATCATTGCTTTGAATGGGTTTGTTGGCATACCAGAGTCCTTTGGAGTATATACTCTAGGGTACGTTTTTTCTTCACTTGTTTTTTGTACTTCTAAACCAGGACTTCCATCAAGTGACACTGTTGCTGACGAACCATATTGCACACTGTACATAAGCGCAATAAGTCCACCCATGGAATGACCTATAACTATCGGGTTTTGCAAATCGAGACTGCTGACAACAGTCCTTACATC
>JABMNX010000008.1 GCA_013204405.1 Candidatus Kaiserbacteria bacterium
CAAAACTCGTTATCGTCTTAGAGTTTATCCCAGCTGTTCCTTGTATAGCCATTACCACACGCGGCTGTGACGAGTCTCCACGAGTTGTCCCGACTGTGTAAAATTTCATATCATCAATAGTAACCTCAGAAGCGGTAATCGCAATAAATGTGGCTCCTCCGTCTACAGACTTCTCAATACGAGAATTAATGAACCTGTACACTATCTGATCTGTTGGGTCTGTAATATCACCTCTATTTCCTTCAAATGAAAAAAGTACCCCTCCATTTGAACAATCTTGTGTTGAGTCTATGTTTGGTGGAACAGATGTCGAAGTATCACAGTGGTATGTGTTCCCCACGCGTATATTTCGAGACATGTTTTCTAAGGCAAAGTTAAGATTGTTTATCACTGAGTTAAGAGCTTGAGCTTTTCTATTCGCATCAATGAGAGAAAGGAGGGCGCCAACACTGATGGTCATCACTACTGAAAAAAGAGAGACTGCTACCATGATTTCTATAAGAGAGAAACCTTTATTGGGTGATTTTTTTTGTGTGGTAGAAAATAACATAATTATATTTGAGTCTGAGATATGGAAATCTGTCCAGTCGACTCTACAGTGACCTCACGTTCCCTACCATGTGGTGACTGAACGACAATACGAGCGCTCTGATATAACGTAGCAGCATCACCGTCAATACGAATGACAGCGTCTGGGTCTGGACGAATAAATGTAATATCGAGTGTCGAGATAGTGTCGACGTTACTACATCGTTCAATAGAAGCAACTGTGGTTCCACAAATTCGCGCAATAGAAAAACCTTGCCCCATTGTAAACACTTCTTCTGCACCGTCCACAGTATCGAATGTTTTACTCTTATTTACATCTGCAAAAATCTCATAGCTCGACGCATTATCAATATCAAAATGAACTCCGTATCCAATATCAAATGTTCCGGTACCAACACCAAATTCACGCACACTAAGACCAAAAACTTGAGCCTGTCTAATAGATAGACCAACGTCGTACGCAAGTGCACCAACAAGCACATTGCCTCCAAACGCAGCGTGGTTTACCAAAACCATCATGGTAATCATAAGCATGATACCTGTTGAAACTACGAGCTCTATCATAGAAAACCCCTTATGTTTATTTTTTGTTAAATGGGAAGGTTTGTTCATTATGGTGCAATAAAGGAAATAAGATTAAATTCAAGGAGATATACAATAAAAAAACTGAGAATAATAAACGGTGCAAATGGTATCTCATTCTTAATTGTAAGGTCTTTCACACCTAAATTCAATTTTCTTATACTAACTACCCGTCCTAAAAATATAAGAAATAGACTCACGCTAGCGCCAATCCAGAAAGATAAAACAAAAGCAGTCACGCCCGCTGAAATCCCAAGAAACCATCCGACTCCCAAAAAAAGTTTTGCATCACCCAATCCAATCCACTTACCATTAGATATCTGCCACAAAAACCAAATTGGTAACGCTAGTATGGGGCCAGCTAAGAGTGCCTCTAAGGAAGGTTTGGTATAAGAAAGTGAGTTCACGTCAAAGAACAATGAAAAGATAGATGCCCCAATGAATCCATACACAAATGTGTTGGGAACAATTCTATGTCGAAAATCGTATGTAGCAATAATGATTAAAAGAGAAATGACCACCAAACTAAATACTGTTCCTGGGATAGAATTGTATGCGAAAAATATGAGTACGAACAAGACTCCTGTTAAAAATTCAACAATTGGGTATTGTATCGAAATTTTACTCTTACATACTCTGCATGCACCTTTTTGATACAGAAATGAAAGTATAGGAACAAGCTCAAGTGGAGAGAGAGTTCTCCCACATGATTGGCACCGGGACCTTCCTGAAAGATCTTTACCAGTATTATGTCTGAGAATAACGACATTCAGAAAACTACCAATGAGTGTTCCAAATATAAAAAAGAAAACCCCAGTTAAAACCTCTAGACTAATTTCCATTTCATAAGTATATCTTGTTTACCTTTATAAAAAAACAAACTCCATAAAAATGGAGTTTGTTTTTAAAAAGCCTCAATAGAGTTCTACAGAGAACTTTATGGTTTCGTATCGTAGATAGGGTCAGTTCCTGCAAAGGCGGTCCCTCCATTCGTACAAATGGTTCCTGCTGAAGCATCAATGTCTGAGTTAAGAGCAGTGTGGGTTGTGTTCTCAAGAGTTGTTCCTAGATGATAACTTGAACACGTGGTTCCTGAACCAAGCGCTGCGTATGTGTAAATCGCAGAGGTTGTTGGGTCTGTTGGGTTTGTAGCAATGTACGTTGGAACTAGAGCCGCGGTTGAAGTTGGGTAGTTCGCATTTGAGTCAAAATACAGCTCAAGCGCTAGTTGAATTTGCTTAATGTCTGAAATTCGTCGAGCATCTCGTGACTTTTGTCGTGCACTGTTAAGTGACGCGAGTACTACAGATGAAAGGATACCAATGATTGCGATTACAACCAAAAGCTCAATCAATGTAAATCCTTGTTTATTTTTATAATGCATATGTAAATTGTTCTTAATAATGTAGCGATACTATTGTTAAATTACGACTAGAGCGCTATTAGCTCTTATTATAATTGGTTCACCTTTAAGGCGCAGGGTCATAGTGTGGATAACTAACACTGCACTAGATACCCGCGGAGATATTGTAGATAGGAATTAAGACAGATGCAAGGAGAAAGCCGACTCCTAAACCAAGCAACACTATCATAATAGGCTCAATCAACCCCACAAGAGTATCAACAGCACTATTAACTTCGCGACGATAGAACTTCGCAAGAGTCTCTAGAATACTTCCTAATTCACCTGTTTCTTCCCCAACCTTAATCATTTGAACCAAGATACCTGGAAATTCTTTATGCGCCTGAAGCGCCTCAGAGAGCTGTGTTCCTCCTTTAACTTTTTCTACCACGTCATTAAGTAATTCCTCGTACAGTGGATTCCCTACCACAGAGGCGGTAATTTCAACGGCACGAACCATCTGAATTCCACTAGTAAGCATTGTGCTTAAGTTGTCAGCAAGACGTGAAAGGTACAACTTCCTGTATAGGTCACCAACAAACGGTACAGAAAGTTGTAGTTCTGCAAGTGACAACTTTCCTGTATTTGTTTTAAGAAACCGCCAAAAGAAGAATCCTCCGACAACAATGAGTATGAGGACGAACACACCGTAATTCACCAAAAGGCTACTCATTGATATTACCACCTTCGTGTAAAGCGGAATCTCTTGTCCTGATTCAAGTAAGATTGAACTCAACCGTGGGATAACCATTGTGAGCATTAAAATCATTACTGCAAGAAATGTTGTAATAACAAAGGCTGGATAAATAAGAGCATTCCGCGCTTTCATTCCTACCTCGTAGGTTCGGTCGAGATAGTCCGCAAGGAATAAAAATGTCTTATCGAGTTGTCCTGATTCTTCACCGGCTCGTATCATGCCGATATAAAATGGTGTAAACACTTTGGGGTGTTTAGATAATGCATTAGAAATAGTACTTCCCGCCTGAAGGTCATCAGACACTTCTGCTAATTTTTCACCAAGAAGTGGGTTAATTGACTCAGATGAAAGAAGTCTAAAAACCTTAAGAGCTGAGACTTGCGCCTCAAAAAGAGTCGCGATTTGTCGAGAGAGAATAACTACATCTTTATTTGAAACAGATTGAAAGAGATTTATCTCTTTCTTAAATATATTTGATTCCACTCCAGCTTCCTTAACTGAGATGATTGTAAATCCCCGACGCTGGAGAGAACTAATTGCAACATCAACGTTAATTGCATCAATACTTCCTGATGTATTAGTCCCGCTTTGATCAACTACTTCGTAATTAAATAACATATGATTATAAGTATTTTTCTAAAATCTGCGGATTAAGCGAGTGTGCGTGGGCATCCTCTATTGTAATCTCACCACGTCGCACAAGATCAGCAAGAGAACGGTTCATGTCAACCATTCCTTCCTCTGAACCTGTCTCAATGACAGTATTAATTTCATGTGTACGCTTCTCTCGAATAAGGTTTGCAACTGCCTTATTGTTTATCAAGAGTTCATATGCAGGAATAAGGTCACCTGAGACCCTCGGTATGAGGCGTTGAGAAAAGATACCCGCAAGACTTACTGAAAGTTGAATACGGATTTGATCCTGTTGCCCGCCAGGAAATGTATCAATAATTCGATCGATAGTTTGTGCAGCATTGTTGGTGTGAAGAGTTGAAAACACCAAGTGTCCTGTCTCAGCAGCCGTTACTGCTGCTGCCATAGTCTCAGGACCCCTCATCTCACCAATCATAATAACATCAACGTCCTGTCGGAATACTGACTGAAGTGCAGTTGCAAAATCCTTCGTATCAATACGAACTTCACGTTGATCAATCATAGATTTTTTTTGTTCGAACACATATTCAATTGGATCCTCTATAGTCACAATATGTTCAGCTCGTTCAGTATTAATCATCTCTATAAGAGAGGCTAATGTTGTTGACTTACCTTGCCCAACAGGACCAACCACAAGAAAGAACCCTTGTTTTCGAGCTGCAAAGTCTGCGAGTTTTGGAGGGAGCCCGAGTTCTTCAAGCGTCTTAATCTGCTTTGGAATAAGGCGGAGTGCAATACTCACAGAACCGCGTTGAAAGAAACTATTTCCACGTAAACGTACATCTTTATATTCATACGAGAAATCTAACTCTTGATTCTTTAAGAAAGTATCCCTCTGTTCTTCGTTTAAAAGAGCAGAAATGATACCGAGTGTTACCTCTCCAGTGAGGACGTCTTTGTTACTAAGTGGAGAAAGTGAGCTAGAGACTCGAATAACCGGTGGGTTCCCTGCAGACATATGTAAGTCAGAGCCACCTTCTTTTATTAATATATCTATAAGTTCATTTATATATGTCGTATAATCCATAAATTTTTTACCTTTACAACTTTACTTCTGGTTCTACTTTTATCTCGTCAATCTCTTCATCCCCTTCTAACAAAAGACCGCCAAGTGTGTTTACTTCTCTAAATGGAATTAATTTTTGAGATGACTTAATAATAGCATCTTCTTTCATGGTGAGCATACCATTTTGCCGCGCAATTTTGTAAATCTCAGATTCCACTGGGTTTTCTAGAATAACTTTTTCAATATCTTTATTCATTTCGAGTACCTCAAATACTGCAGTACGTCCCCTTGTTCCTTTAGGACACTCTGGAGTTCCCTTTGCTTCATAGAGAGTATCGAGGTTTGGCAATTTTTTACGCTCTGATTCAGGTAAATCAGCAAATTCATTTTCAATCATAATCTTGAGACTGGCATCAACAACCAGTGGCTCTTCTGCCCCCTCACACATCTTACGTGCTAGACGTTGTGCAATTACTGCGACCAGTGTTGGTGGTATCAAGAACGGGTCGACACCCATATCAATAAGACGAGGAATTGCACCGACAGCAGTGTTTGTATGAATAGTTGAAAGTACAAGATGCCCCGTAAGTGCAGCTTGGACTGCAAGTTGTGCGGTCTCTTTGTCACGTATCTCTCCCACCATGATTACGTCTGGGTCCTGCCTAAGTGTTGTACGGAGTCCTGTTGCAAATGTATATCCAATCTCAGGGCGTAATTGAGACTGACTAACTCCTTCCATATTGTATTCAACAGGATCTTCGAGGGAAAGAACATTCTTTGATTCTCGGTCAAGCTCGTTGAGCATTGAATATAGGGTTGTGCTCTTACCAGAACCAGTAGGACCCGCAATTAACACCAGTCCGTATGGTTTAGTGATTGCGTCTTTAATTATTGCAAGATTTTTAGTATCAAAACCGATATTGTCTAGCTTTATAAAACCACTACTCTGGTCAAGAATACGCATCACTACTTTTTCCCCGTAGTACGTCGGAAATGTAGAGACACGAAAATCTATTTTCCGACCCTTAACTGTCGCGGAAAATCTTCCATCTTGTGGTTTCCTTCGTTCATCAAGCCTCATTGAAGAAAGGATTTTAATACGTGCAACTACAGCTCTATGAACCTTTAATGGAAGAATCAGACTTGTGCTAAGGATTCCATCAACTCGAAATCGTACTTTAATTTTCTCCCCTGTATTTTCAATGTGAATATCAGACGCTCGTCCCTCTACTGCATACCCAAGAAGTGTTGCAACAATCTTGGTCACGGGAGCGTCTTCAATGATATGCGTTCCACTATCATCTGCACTATCGATACTTCCAAGGAGTTCTTCCTTTTCATCTACTACTGACCCTTCTGAGGCCGAATCAGTTTCAAACTCCGAGAGCGCTTGACTCACTTCACCGGTAAGTCCTTTATACATCGCTAACACTTTTTTAAAATCGGTCTCAGAAATCAAAAATACTTTAAATGGTAGTCCAATTTTTGAGGAAATGAAGTTAAGAGCATCGAGTGCTTCAATATTGTCAGGGTCTACTATTCCCACCTCTAATACCCCATCAGAAACACCAATGGGTACAAAAAAATAGTGACTTGCTGACTCCTCAGGCACATACTTTAATACTTCAAATGCGATTTTATCATCTCCTATAACACGAGTGGGGATGCTAAGTTCTTCACCTTTAATATTTAAAATATCATCAGGAGAAATTCCTCGTTTAAGTAACACCTCTTCTGTTGTGAGCCCCCCCGCCTGAGCTTCTTGTTTGATAGCATCTACATCACTGCTCTCAATAAGATTACGTTCTACCAGGGTGCTAAGTATATCCATATATTTGTCCTGGGATTATATTGAATTAATTATATTAAATACTGTCAGAACCTACTGGAGCAAAAGGATTTTGTCTTCCCGTTGGTTCTTGGGTTAATTCTTGCCCAAAATCAATTAAGCTTCTAAAAGCTGAGTCACTAAATAAAGAATCATTAAGTGTTATAGACTTTAAGTTAACAAGGAGTAGGAGGAGTTCGTTGTCACCACCACCTCGGACGCTACCACTTTGTGACGTGAGTACAACTCCATTGTTTCCCCCACTACTAAAGAACATGGAGTACACAATAAAACCTATCACAGCTATAAGTAACACAATGAGTAATGTTTTATATTTTTTAAGTGTTTCAATCATATATTTATTTCAACCAATACGTTCTTATACTAATATTAAAATTAAATGCATCTCCCTCTGTTGCACTAAATGACAGTCCTACAAAGTCAACGATACGCAGACTCGACTCAAGGTCTTTAATAAATCGAATGAAGTTCTCGTACGTTGCAGCAACTGAAAAACTAAGAACTACGGAATCAACAGCATTTTGATTAGCTCCAATAACATTTTTATCTTCCGAACTCACTTCAGATATAGTCACATTTCGTGTCCGCATATTGTAATTAGACGCAATACTATCGATATCAAGAATAAGCCGCACATTATCTACATGATTTGGTAACAATTTTTCTAGCCTGTTAAGGTCTTGTTGAGAAAATGTGTTGTATCGGGAGAGGAGCGAATCTCGAATCTCCTGAAGTTCACGTGACTGATTTAACGCCTCATCATATGTTTTCTCCTCAGCACGAAGCTCTTTAATCAGTGTATATGTAGGATCTATATACCCAAAAAAGAGTCCTAGAGTGACAATGATTAATATAACTGGAATTGCTAAACGTATCATAATAATTAATTTACAGTGTCTGTGTGGTTCACGTAGTTAATAAGTATAGGGTCTACAAAAGCTGAAAGTCCAAACACTGCTTTCCCATCTTGATTAAGATTAAGATTAGAAAAAATTGGTTCACGGACAATTTTACTCTTTCCAAAAATGTCAGCCTGGAGTGCTACTCCACGAAAGTTTTCGGCCACTCCTCTCATAGCGATACTTATCTTGTCATCACTTACCCGAGTGAGACTAAAGTCCTCAAACTGAACACTTTTAAGAGTAAGCTCTTCTAAAGACTCAAACAGTAGTGACGGCATAATGTGCTTATTCAAAATTGCAGTAGCTGCCTGTGTCCGTGAATCAATACGTACGAGCTCTTGTATAAGAGCAGGTTCAAATGCTGACCGTGCGCGTTCAAGGGTCTCAGACTTTCGGGTAATATTTACCTCGAGTATTTGGTAATATAAAAATGTACCCACTGAAAGAGCCACTGCGCCAAGCGCTACGATGAGTGTAAGGAGCATAATGATACCTAAAGAACCCCCACCGCTTTTCTTTTGAAGACTTGCTGCGGTGGCTAATGTTTTCTTAGGGATGAATGATGTCCGAAATTTCGGCTCCATATAATATTATGTACTAGTTAATCAAGTTCTTGAAGTTTGCGTAACGCAACTCCAACCGCGACCGCAAATTCTGGACCAACTTCTTTTAAGACTTCTTCCAAAAATGCTGGTGTCTGCGTCTTTGAGAACGGGTCAGCGATAGTAACCTCGGTGTTGAAGCGCCCAACGGCTTCTTCCTTCAAACCTTTTAACACCGCACCACCACCCGTAAACAAAACTTTGCTGACACTACGGTTATATTTTCGTTGGTAATTTAATAATACCCTATTAGATTCTGAAAATATATGCTCGAGTGTTAATAAAATCGATTCTTTTATTTGTGGCTTATCAGTAATCCCTATCAGACCTATTTCTCGCTTCAATTTTTCAGCTTCGGTGACACTTACTCCGAGGGATCGAGAGAGCGCGAGAGTTAAATCTTGTGAACCTTTATTAATGATGTGAGAAATTTTCACAATACCAAACTCAACTACATACACCTTGGTTGCCGCTGCTCCGATATCAACTATCATGATCGGCTCTATCCCCTGATTAACCGATGCGCGCACAGTACTGAAGATTTCAATTTCATAAAATGATACAGAAAGACCAGCTCCCTGAAGTACTTCTCGATATTTATTTAACACACTATTATGAATCGCTACCAACAGCACACTAGTTTGATTAAGTGGTGTTGATTTATCTACACCCTTATCTGCTATCTTATTTTCCTTTGAGGTATCTTCTTGTGAAAGGTATTTGTTTTGGTTATTAGGAATCACAAACCAATCGAGAGTAACTTCTGAAATGGGAACAGGAATATACTTACGTGCTTCAATAGGAATCATGCGTGCAAGTTGGGTCTCTTCGATGTTTCCAGGGAACGACATTGTCGAAATAAGACTCGCGCTAAAAGGTATTGAGACTCCGCATTCTGTTGTTGTTGTATTTGCCTCGTTAAGAATATCCCTGAGTGCTTCTATTAGTTTAGCCGGAGCGAGGTTGGTAGCACGACCAATGTCGAGTTCAGCGTAGGGGCCGAGTGACAACTCACCATATGTTTCAAGCACCGCAACTCCACGTGTTTTTTTAAGTTGCACTACTTTAATAGAGGAAGAACCTATATCAATACCAAGAATACTTCCACCTCCCCTACCTCCGAGGTTAAATGAACTAAAAAAGTTCTTAACTGAATCCAATGGATTTTCCATACAATAGATTATAGTAAATAAGTGACATAAACGCACGAAACAACTCGAGAATATTTACACAGTACCTATGTTTAATACTCTATATAAGACACTTCTTGATATCATCTTCCCGCAAAATGCCGTCGAGCAGAGAATCAATACACTTCCAGAAGATTTTTTATTTGAAAAGTTAAGAATACAGGAACACGGCAGTATTGTTTCACTTTTCCGATATAAAGACCCATTAATCAAACAAATGGTTTGGCTCCTTAAGTATAAAAAGAGCATACACGTGGCTCACTTGTTCGCGCTTACACTGTACGACTATTTAATAGAAGAACTCTCAGATGAGACTGTGTTTTCTGAAGGGACACAATATGTAATTGTCCCTATTCCACTTTCAAAGAAACGTGAACGAGAACGTGGATATAATCAAATGAAGTTAATTACTAATGAACTCCAAAAATTAGGGGGACTTTCAGTCAGTACACAGATGCTTATAAAAAAGAGGCATACGTATCCTCAAACATCTCTCCGTAAGAAAGAAGACCGAGTCCACAATATTAAAGGAGTGTTTGAAGTTAGAAACACACTGAATCTCTCTCACACTCACGTGATACTTATCGATGATGTACTCACAACAGGGAGTACTCTTAAAGAAGCCTCTCGTGTTCTTAAGGATGCTGGAGTATACAAGGTCTCGTGTATTACACTCACTCATTAAATAACAAGGTGTACTTGTTATTTAATATGGCTTTTAAAAACCTTAAGATAAAACTAAAAATGTGGTATTCTAGTCAAATTGGAGACGTGGCTGAGTGGCCGAAAGCGCCTCACTGCTAACGAGGTAGGGTTCACGCCCTCGTGGGTTCGAATCCCACCGTCTCCGCAAATTGAAACTTCCTGTTTTGTGAGGTCGCTACGCGACCGAACGGGGCGGCGCAAAGCAGAAAGAAAATGGTGTCGCTTCGCGA
>JABMNX010000009.1 GCA_013204405.1 Candidatus Kaiserbacteria bacterium
ACGTAATACACACGAGGAGTTAAATCTTGTATAAAAAAACCATTCTTGAGTATTCCTGCCTCTTTCACTAACTTGCCATCAAGATATAGTTCCGCCTTTGATTCACTGAGTCCCACATAAATACCTCCTGTTTTTACAAGACTAAACCCGTCTCCTAGTCTGTACCCACTTGAATACAGAAGAGTCACAGGAACAAGCACCACAAAGGCAACAATGAGGAGTATGAGGTACGATATTCTTTTTCTTTGTGAAAGTGGTTCCATAAAAAATTATTATACTCCCTATCTTTACACTTTGTAGACTAATTATCTACCTTCTCTAATATATTTAGGAGTTACCCAGAATCCCATATACTTACCAAACATAAGACGTGTCTGTGCATCAAGTCCTGGGAATGCACTGAAAATAATCATAGTAATAGGGACGAGAACCCATTGTAAAACCATGGTGACGTACCTGAGTCTCGAATAGTGAGATGGGCGCTTAGGGAGTAGTGTTGTTGATATAATTGCTGACACCACAAGTCCAAACATTGCGAGTGTGAGGAAGAATCGGGCGACAATAGGAAGGTTGTATGAAAGAATGGTTGTGCTAAATTCTCGACCGCCAACTAAAAGTGGAAGCCAACCAAGAGAGAACAGAACGAGCGGGTGTGTGGTCAATGACCAAAATCCTTCAATCTGGACCAGTGATAATCGTATCCTCTTCCGTAACGGAAATTTTTTGTTCTTAATTGAATGATGTAAAATATACGCGATATTTTCTGCCCCATATGTCCACCGTCGGTTTTGTTTATAAACATTTTTAAATGTTTGCCATGTACTTGGTGCAAAATTAGCGTCCATCGAAACGGGATATGAAATCGGCACCACTTTGTAGTTTCCATTATTTGCAAACAAAAGATTCCAAAAAATACGAGAATCCTCGTTCACCATGTTGCGTTGCCAGTACCCTACCTCATAAAGCGCTTTAAAACTTACCGCATGAGAAGAAAATGTTGCGAGTTTTTCTGGGCGTTCTTGCTGAATCATTTGCCAAAAAGTACCTGATGTTGCTGCTACACGTGAAAATGCTGGGGCATCCCATATGTTGTTATTATAAAGTGGAACAGGTTGGAACGATGAATGATGGGGGTCTTCTGTTGTAAGAAAATACCATATAAGACATTGGAAATAATCTGGATACACTATTGTGTCAACATCAAAAGCTGAGACAATCACGTGTTCGTAATTAATTCCTTGGGGGTCGAGAATATGAGTACGAGCCTCTTCGGCTGCATACGCAATGTTTGAACCTTTGCCAGCCATCTCTCCTGGAAGATCTTTTGGGTGTACTGAAATGTGAGTGTACCCAAATATATCTTTAAATTCCTCAATAACTTTTACTGCGGTATCTCTTGCGTTGTCCCCTGCACGTTCCTCGGGCGCGAGAACTATAATCATCTTTTTTTTATTCCCTGTAGTTTCAGCAAGCTTCTTTACAGTGTACTGAACAGTTTCAAAACTCTCATCATAATATGGAAGAAGGACTAACTGCCACAAGTGATCATGTTTAAGGTTAACAATTTTCTCACTCCAATCTGTTTTCATGTTATGACGAAGCCTGCGCCAGTTATGACGAACATGTACTGAAAGATATATAGTCTTCAATAACCAAAATAATGAAAACCCAATAATCAAATATGCCGCAGCTGCAGGTGCAAGGAATGAAAGAAGTACAACCCCAACTAACGTACTCCAAGAGAGAGCTCCTGGGAGAATCTCAAAAAACCTATAAAGAATTCTATCCTTTCCTTTTAGTTCACTCGCCCTCCCGACATGAAAATCATCTGGTAAATAAAGAGACATAGTTTTTTATTAATAAACTTTGAGCCACCTGAGGGATTCGAACCCACGACCTACTCATTACAAGTGAGTTGCTCTACCAACTGAGCTAAGGTGGCTTTATTCTAAATATACTCCGCTAAAGTGGTGTGTGCGACCTTATTCCCCTCTACTTAAATCCTCACTATTCTACACGCAATTCATCTATTGTATAGCATCCTTTGATGGTTTTTCAAGGCGCCTCTTGTGACTCCCTACTTGTTTCAGAAAATCTGATTGCGTGACCCCGCGTGTGACCTCTCGCTTTCCCTTAACGTGTTCAAGTAGAGAAACCATCCTACGTTCAATTATTCTTAATATGCTAAGAACCATGAGTGCAAAATAATGAATTGTTGTGTGATACATTCGGGATACAACCGAACGGTCAAATGTAGGAATACGGTGTCTTAGATATTCTCCAAGAGAAACTACTTTCTCATCTAACTTCTCTCTCTGAAAATTATACAATCGTGACCCACGTCTAATTTCCCAAAGACGTAAATACAAAAGTGAGATGATTCCAGAGAGTGAGATAATGAATGCACTAATACTTATCATAATGTGTATGTCGCCACTTTGTTAATTACTTAACTGAGTAGCGGGCAAAATGAGATATTGCTATATTTTCTCCAAATTTCTGAGTTGCAGAATCAATAAGACCTTTGATAGTAAGACTTGAATCCTTAATATAGTCCTGCTCAAGTAGAATCTTTTCCTTTAGGAATGAGTCAATTTTACCTTGAAGAATCTTTTCTTGCATCTCCTTAGGCTTATCTCCAACTTGTTCCTCAATTTCTTTACGGAACACCTCCTCTGCAGCTGAAGTATCTTCTTCGGTAACATCTTCCCTACGAGAAAATTGAGGCGCTGTAGCGGCAACTTGCATAGCGATTTCTCGAGCTAGTTGTATAAATCCTTCATTTTTTGCTACAAAGTCAGTCTCACAGGAAAGAACCACTATAGCACCAACTTGTTTGGTGTTGTGAATATATGACTCAACAACGCCAGCACCGAGTCCACGTTCTGATTTTTTTAGAGCAATATCACTCCCCTGTTTTCGTAAAATGACCTTCGCTTTCTCCATATCTCCCTGAGCCTCTTCTAATGCCTTCTTGCACTGCATAACTGAAATGCCAGTTAACTCTCGTAGTTCTTTAATTTGATCCATTGTTACCATGGTACGTATATAACTATATTATGTGTTACAGCCAGTAAATATGTTATTCCTTTTCTTCTTTTTTATTATCTAAAGCTTCACCTGTTTTCTTGACGCCTCTGTTCTTTTTATATGTATCCGCGAACATCTCAACAAAAAATGTGATGCTCTTTATTGCCGCATCATTAGCAAGAATTGGGTACTCTGCACTTTTAACATCGCAGTCAGAATTCATAAGAGCAATTACCGGGATTCCTTTCTTTTTTGCTTCTTCAACTGCAATGTGTTCACGCTTAGTATCTACCACAAACATCGCAGCAGGTAACTCTTTCATCGAGATAAGCCCGCCAAATGTACTCTCAAGGGACTCCATTTCTCGTCCAAGTAGTACCTGCTCTCGTTTTGTATACTTCTTTGCAAGTTCACCACTCTCTTTTTCAGAAGTTAGCTCTTCAAGCCGCGCTATTCGTTTTTTAATTTGGTCAAAATTTGTAAGCGTTCCTCCAATCCATCGTCCTATGACAAACGGCATATCAAGTGAGAGTGCGCTGATTCGCACTACCTCACGAGCCTCATTTTTCCCTGATACAAAAAGAACCTTCTTTCCATCACGAGCAAGTTGTGCCATAAAATCAACTGCTTCTTCAAGAAGTTCCTTTGTCTTTTCAAGATCAAAAATCTCTACCTTATCTTTAGCACCAAAAATAAACGGGCTCGCTGTTGGATGTCTCCGAGCTTTACTGTATGCAAAATGAGCGCCAACTTCAAACATTGCGCCAATAGTATCTTGTGTGGGTGTTTTTGTTTCTATTTCCATAATAATCCTCTTCCAATTGAATATCCTTCAATACCAGAAGAGTCTAGCAAATAAGGCGCCTTTTCGCAACATAAAAGGGTTAAAGCTGTCATATTTAGTCTTTCTCTAGACCCTCTTCAAATGCATCCACTATGTCGCCCAAATTACCCCCCAAAACCTGTTCTATGTTTGACCATGATTTCTTGATGCGGTGGTCAGTGATACGGTCTTGCGGAAAATTGTATGTCCGTATCTTTTCCGACCTATCTGACGTCTTTACTTGCTCTCGACGAGTATCAACTGTCTCTTGAACCTCCTGCTCCTCAGATAACTGTTCTAATTTTGCCTGGAGAATACTCATGGCTTGTTCTCGGTTCTTTTGTTGAGAACGTTCAGACGTGCTTCGAACATCAATTCCTGACGGCTTGTGAATAACCCGAACAGCTGTTTCAACCTTATTTACATTCTGCCCCCCAGCCCCACCTGAACGTGAAAATTCTATTTCAATATCAGCGGGGTCAATTTCTACCTTCTGTTTTTTTCGAATAGGTAAAATTACCACAGATGCAGTTGACGTGTGAATGCGTCCTGATTTTTCAGTCGAAGGTATACGTTGTACACGGTGTACTCCTGTCTCAAATCGAAGTTTTTTATAGCAATTCCTTCCACGAATCTCAATAGACACTTCTTTGTATCCCCCTAGAGAGCTCTTTGATTCATATAAAATACGGTACTGCCACCCTTCTTTTTCAGTGTATCGTTCATACATAAAAGCGAGCTGTTCAGCAAACAGAGCCGCCTCCTCTCCTCCTGTTCCAGCGCGTACTTCAAGAATTACTTCGTTAGGAAACTGTTCTTCCTCAACCTCTGACTTAGTAATTTGTTCCATCTGTACAACAAGATCATCTTGTGATTTTTTGATTGAAGTAAGTTCCTCATTCGCTAATTCCTCCATAGAAGAATCTTCTAGCATCTTTCGTGCTTCATGTTCTCGTGCAACAAGCACATCGTACTGCTCAACAAGGAAAGCGGTCTTGTGGTTTTCACGATATTGTTTAAGGGTTTCTTCGTCCATAATATGTTTTATTAAGAATACACAAAAAACCCCTCAGAGAACACTGTACACAGTGTGAGTCCCTAAAGGGCTTCTTTTAAGAGCGTTACTTTTTTGACTGAGCTGCTGCCTGACGAGCTTTGAATTTTTCAACACGTCCTGCGGAATCCATCATCTTTTCTTTTCCTGTGTAAAATGGATGTGAAGCACTTGAGATTTCAACACTAAAAAGTGGGTATTCCTTACCGTCTGTCCACTTACTGGTTTCTGTCGTCTCTACTGTTGAACCAATAAGAAACTCCTCCCCACTTGAGTTGTCGCGGAAGATTACCTGCCGATAATTGTCTGGATGGATATCCTTTTTCATAATGCTCGAAAGAATACCAGAAAGATACACTATATGCAATGCAGTACTGTCGTATACACACCTCTATTATGAGTTCTCGAGTATATCAATTAATCCTTGATATTTCTCCGCAAGACCCATAACCCCTTCGCCATAAAAATCATATCGTGGATTTTTTGCATTAGTCCAACCGGCAAAGTACCGAAGTGCTGCTAATTTCTCTGATGCGTATGTTCCCTTGTCCGCCCCGTTATCCATCATAAGAAGCGCTGATGCAATAAATGCTGTCCGTGGGTCCCATGGATTTGGAGGGTTTTGTCCAGAAGCTTTTCCAATACGTTTCTTATACAAATCCCATGTGGAAGGAATAAATTGAGCAGGCCCCATAGCGCCCCCATACCCATACGAAGGTGGACATGATACGACCTGTGCATACGGATTGATACCAAGTTCCTTTACAATTGCTAAAAACGGATCAACGTCACGATTTGGCTTCATAACTCCAGAGAAGAACCTCCCTGTGTTTACTCCTTTGCCGTCTCCTTTGCGTGGCTCGTTTGTTACTAAGCACTGCCCAACATTTTCTCCTAAGTTTGATTCTTGTGCAATTACTCCTAAGACAAGAGCTGGACGAACCCCAGTAACACGCGACGCTTCAAGAGCATATTGATATGCCTCAGCAAAAGGAATTGGAGCAGACCCACGAAGTGTAAAGAGTTCTGCTCGAATCTCGGCAGCTGATCTTAGTTTTACAGTAATAAGTTCCTGATACGCTGCTTCTTGCCCCTTAGTCGCATCAAGTATTCTTTTTCGTTCACGTTCCTGCACCTCAATTTTCTGTTTTTCTAACTCCTGAATACTTCGCAGTTCTTCTTCTGAAGATTTTCTGTTTTCAAGCGCATCTTTTTGGGATATTGTGTCATCTTTAGTTACGGAAATATCCTCAAAAGAAACAGAAAGACTTGCTTTAATAGCATCAAAATTATCAAGGTCTTCAAAAAAATCAGAAAAATTTTGATTACCGAGAATCACCTCAGCAAGAGAGTACGTGTCTATCTCATTTGTTCTTCTAAGAAGCTGGGCAAGAGAATCTTTTTCTCGTTGAAGTTTGGTATCAAGAACTCCGATAGTCTTTCGTTTACCTGTAATATCTTGAGAAATACGTTCTATCTCAAGGTTTCGAGCACGGATTGAAAGTTTTGCTTTGTCTATCTTTGCAGTGAGAATAGCAACGTCTCGCTCTAACGAAACTCGTTCTTCTTGTTTGCTATCAAGAAGAACCTGCTGTGCTTGAATTTCCTTCTCTATTTCTTTAAGCTCCGCTTCAAGTTGTGTCTTACGTTGTTCTACTTGTTGGTCTGCAGTTTGGGCTGATACTGTAAAAAACAATCCACCAGCACAAAGAAAAAAGGATATAAAAAACCCCAAGGATAAGATAGAAACGTAAGAACGTGTTACCGTCATAATTATAGATAGTATACCAAAGCTATTCTAGAGAGAAAGCTTTATTGTCTTATGCAGTCTTGAGATTTACTCCTTTGAGTCTTCTGAAGCACCTTCTTCTTCAGACTCTTCTTTCTTTCCTTTCTTTTCTACTTCTATATCTTCAATTGAAGCAACTTCTTCTGACTCCCCTTCTTCTTGTGCCTCGTTAACCAAAGCAATGACATCATCTCCATTTGTAATTAATTCAGCACTTTCTGGAATAGTAATATCTTTTGCAAGAATCTGGCTTTCAAAATCTTTAAGAGTTTCAATATTTACATCAATATGTTGTGGCAAGTCTTTAGGAAGAACCTCAATCTCAATTTCATGAATAACTTTTACTAAAATTGCACCGAGTTCTTTTACTGCAGGAGAGATTCCGACGAATTCAAGTGGAATATTTACTGTAACCTTCTTTCCTTTCTCCATAACATAAAAATCAGCATGTTGAGGCTCCCCCGTAACTGGATGAATGTCTACATCATAAATAAGAACTTCTTTATCAATCCCATCTCCTTTAAGTTCGATAACTGTTGATTCCCCCGCCTCTTTCCAGAGTTTTTTGAATGTATCTGCATTGATTGCAATTGGAGTTGACTCTTCTTTAGGGCCATAAAAAACAGCTGGCATCTCATTGCCTTCCCGAAGTGATTTAAGGGACTTCTTCCCTTCACGTTTTCGAATTTGAAGTGTCTCTGTCATAGTGTAGCTAGTATACGGGTTTTTATTTTGAAATCAAGTTACTCTATTACTAAACTGTGTTTTCTGGGGTTTCACCTCTAAGAAAATCGATAATGTTTTGTGCTGCTATCTCTGACATTTTTCCACGTGTTTCTTCTGTAGCTGATGCTATATGTGGCGTTATAACGACATTATTAAGCTCTGAGAGCCCTGGCGCAAGCTTTGGCTCCTCTTCAAACACATCTATTGCTGCACCCTTAATTACTCCATTCTTTAGAGCTTCTACAAGGGCTTTCTCATCAATCACTGGTCCACGAGAAGAGTTAATGAGGTATGCGGTTGGCTTCATTTGAGAGAGTGTGTCTTTATTTATTAAATGAATAGTTGAATCAAGAAGGGGAACGTGCGTAGTCACCACATCTGCTTCTTTAAGTACTTCCTCAACAGTAGCTTTAAATTCTGCTCCTGATTCTTTTTCAAACGATTCGTTTTGTTTTATATCGTAGTAACACAACTTCATACCAAGTCCACGTGACGCAATATGTGCAACACGTTGTCCAATACGTCCAGCTCCAAGAATTCCAAGCGTTTTGTCTTTAAGGTCAGTTCCTAAGAAAAGCATTGGTGCCCACCCGTCATATTTACCATCACGAGTGAATCTGTCTCCTTCTGCAATTCGTGATGTGATGGAGAGCATAAGCGCAATAGTGTGCTCCGCTACTGTATTGGTAAGTACTCCTGGAGTGTTTGTAATTGTAACTCCTCGCTTTCTCGCCTCTTCTATATCAATGTTATTGTACCCAACAGCATAGTTTGCGAAAATTTTTGCGGTTGGCACTGCGTCAAATATCTCAGAGTCAATCGAGTCCGTGAGAAGTGGTAGAACTGCATCATATGCATCTTTCTTTAATTCAGAAATAAGTTCTGCTTTAGTAAGGACTCCATCTTTTTCACTTACAACAACATCGTGTCCTGCTTCCTTTAGTAGATTAATCCCTGGTAGAGGTATAGCACGTGTTACGTATACTTTCATAAATATAATTGATTATAAATTGTTAAATAGTCGAAGCCTTTTCTCTACAACCTCCGTCATGTTCTCTACACCTTTCTTCATCAATCGGTACGGCGCTATCTCGTCAGGATTTTCTTTAATGACTTCCTCAATCCCTTCTCGGTACGCGACTCTTATCTCAGTATTAATATGCACTATCGCAATTCCCGCTTGTATAGCTGCCTTAAAATCATCATCGGAAATTCCAGAACCACCATGGAGCACCATTGGTACACCGCCAGTTTTTCGCAAAAGAGCTATTTGTTCAATGTTTAGTTCAGGATTCTTACCACTCTTAAGCATCCCATGAAGATTACCTACAGCTGGAGCAGTTAAATCAACTCCTGTTTCTTTTACATACGTAACAATTTCTTCTTCTGTTGTTACAGCGCCAACAGGGTCAACTCCTTCCGGTAACTCATCAAGCATTTTCGACGAAGTTCCAATATACCCAATCTCTCCTTCTACTACAATTTCAGGATTAATACTTCGAGCGTATTCAACAACTTCTTTCATGTGAGCAATATTTTCTTCAAAAGATAGTTTCGTTCCATCAAAAATCACAGCGTCGTATCCTGCATCAATTGCTTCTTTCGCGCGCTCCACTGAGTATGTGTGGTCAGCATTTAAGAAAATTGGGTAGTCATACTCTTCTCGTAAACTCTTAACGAGTGCGACAGCTTGTTTAACTCCAATAAAATCACGCTCTCCTTCTGAGGTTCCGATAATTACCGGTACGTTTAGTTTTTTAGCTGCATTAAAAATTGCATGGAGTCCCTCTGTGTCAGAAATATTGAAATGTCCAATTGCAACCTTTTTCTCTTCAGCTTCTTTAATACATTCACGTAATGTTTTCATAGAAATAGTGTATCACATTAATAAGGTGGTATAAAAACGAAAACGGCGCCACTTGTGGCGCCGTTATTTATCATTGGTATTAGTTATTATTGATGAATTACCCTGACTCAACAAGGCAAACGCACGTGAAATCATTGCCCAGAAGTTCTTCTAGCTGTTTATCTTCAGGGATTGGCATACCACCCTCAAGCACAAGCTCTTCTGATTCACTGATTTGAATCCTATACGGTGAACCGCTTGAGTCCTGAAATAATCCTTCAGGGTTCTTCTCGGGGTCTGGAATAATTGAAAAGACACCCCCAGGACCAACCTCTACCCTGAATTCCACTAGATACATTGTTTCCATGAGTTGATACCCCAATCATCTGTGTGCTCTTGTCCTGTATGTGTAATACCAGAAACAAAAGAATGAATCAAGTGTGCTACTATATTCTCATATGAAACAACTAGACTTTGTAGCCGTTGGTGACGTAGTCACTGATGCGTTTATACAACTTAAAGACGCGCAGGTTAACTGTGATATCGATAAAGATAACTGTAAATTGTGTATGGATTTTGGTTCAAAAGTTCCCTATGAATCTGTAACTGTAATACCTGCAGTTGGTAATAGTCCTAATGCAGCAGTCTCTGCACATAGACTCGGACTGAATTCATCAATTGTCACTAATATGGGAGATGATAGAAACGGTGAAGAGATGCTTGAACAATTTAAAAAAGAGGGAATTAATACACAGTTTATTTCTGTAGAAAAAGGAAAGGAGTCAAACTATCACTACGTACTTCTCTATGAAGCAGAGCGTACAATTCTTATCAAACATCATGACTATGAATACCACCTTCCAAAATTTGATGTGCCACCAAAATGGATGTATTTCTCTTCTGTTGGTGAAAACTCACTTCCATATCACCACGAAATTGCACAATACATAAAAGATAACCCTGAAGTAAATCTCGCGTTTCAACCAGGAACATTTCAAATAAAACTTGGTGCTGAAACATTAAAAGATATTTATGAAGTTACTGCACTTTTCTTCTGTAATAAACAAGAAGCAAGGTCTATTCTCAAGAATGAGTCAGATGACATTAAAGAACTTTTAACAGGTATGCATGCTCTTGGCCCAAAGACAGTCATCATCACCGACGGACCTAATGGAGCATACGCGTATGATGGAACCGACACCTGGGTAATGCCAATGTATCCAGATCCCGCTCCTCCAGTAGATAGAACTGGTGCAGGAGACTCTTTTTCTTCAACTGTGACCTCAATGCTTGCGCTCGGTATGACACTTCCAGAGGCGCTCGCACGCGGACCAATCAACTCAATGCAGGTGGTGCAACACATAGGTGCACAGAAAGGATTGCTCTCACGAGAAAAAATTGAAGAGTATCTCAAAAATGCACCAACAGATTACGTGGTTTCAAAACTATAGCTCTAAAATTTAAGAGGACATAAACAACCGGGTTACTCCGGTTGTTTATGTTTTTAATGGCTCTACTAAGCCACTTAAATAACAAGTACGTTCTTGTTATTTAAGTATTTTTAATAATACTTAACTTTATAATGTATTGACAAACCATAAAAGAAATGATATTACCAGTAAATTCACCTAACCTAGCGGGAGAGTAGTGATGAGAATCTTTATTGGTTTTATATTCGCTCTCCTGTTGGGAGCAGTATCGGGAATGGTTGCACATTCCATAGTCCCAAACATTGGGGTTGGGGGTTTGGGCGGAGTGATTGCGTTTACGTTTGTGCTCACATTAGTCCTAATCCTTGGCGTGAATTCGAAAACATTCTTTGGGACACGCCTGAGAACAGTTTGCACAATGCTCTTTCTCGGCGTAACGGTTGGTCCGGCATTTGTTTGGTCAATCAGTGGGTACATCAAACATGAGCAACTTATGTTGGTGTACATCTTGATGACGGCAGTCAGTGTGTTACTGGCGCTGCTCATCGCCTTCTTGCCCGACTATCCGGAGAAAGAAGAAAACGGCGAAGATTAAAACCCTTCGCCGTTTACTATTTTAATATTTAAATAAGATTTATATTTATCTAACTGATTGATATCCACCACGAACTCCTTTTTTAGATAACACAATTTGCCAAAGCTGATTCTTCCGTGAACGAAATGTTCCAGCAGATATAAGTAGATAATATTTCCACATTCTATAGAAACGTTCATTGTATTGATCTTTAAATTCTGGCCAAGTCTTATTGAAATTCTTAAACCACTCCATGAGTGTTGTATCGTAGTCTGGTCCAAAATTATGTAACTCTTCCATAATAAAACATCCCTCAATGGATTTACTAATCTGCTTGATAGATGGGAGCATTCCTCCTGGAAAAATATACTTATCAATCCATGGGTCGTTTGATGACACTGAACGAGAGCTTCCTATAGTATGGAGTAGAAAAAGACCATTATCTTTTAGTGAACGGTTTACTACCTTCATATACTCACGGTAGTTTTTATATCCAACATGTTCAAACATTCCCAGTGAAACAATATGGTCAAATTGTTCATTTAAATCACGATAGTCTTGAAGACGTATCTCAACAGGAAGCCCTTTAGTATTTTCCTTTGCAAGTTTTTCTTGCTCTTTTGAAACAGTAATGCCGACCACACTGACTTCATATCTCTCCGCGGCAAACTTTGCAAAACTTCCCCACCCGCAACCAATGTCGAGTACCTTCTGTCCTTTTTGTAAATTTAATTTCCTACACACTAAATCAAGTTTTGCCCCTTGCGCCTCATCAAGACTTTGTGCTTTAGGGGTTCCACTCCAGTATCCACATGTATAAACGAGTCTATCATCGAGCATTTTTGTATATAAATCATTCCCTATATCATAATGTTCTTCCCCTACTTTAAATGCCCGAGAAGTACTTTGTAAGTTAAAAATTCTAGCCTGAAGTACAAAAAACACTAAGGAGGGGGTGATAACTTTTTGATTGAGTTCTACCTTAAACACATTATCAAAAAACATATCGAGTTTTTCGACATCCCACCAACCATCCATATAACTTTCACCAAGAGCTAGTGACCATCCACTCAATACACGGCCGTAGAACTTTTCATTGTGCACCTGAATATCCCACGGATTCTTTCCGTCTATTTCGATACCACCTAACGATAGTAATTCTTGTACTTTTTTCTTATCAGTCATATTTCTTTACGCAATCTTTCTGCCAATAACTTTCTTAACAGCATCTTTAATGCTCGAGACTCCCATACCATAGTGCTCGATAAGTTCCTCTGGTGTTCCCGACTGACCAAATTGGTCGTGTACCCCGATAAATTCTATCGGAACAGGGTATTCTTGTGCTAACACCTCAGCAACTCGTGAACCCATGCCACCATGAACTTGGTGCTCCTCTACAGTAACGACCGCCCCACTTTCTCGTGCGCATCGAAGAACAGCACTACTATCCATTGGTTTAATAGTGTGGTTGTTTAATACCAAGAGTCTAATTCCCTCTTTTGAAAGTTCTTCTGCTGCAACAAGCGCTTTATAGAGAAGCGGACCACATGCAATTATTGTTGCTTGTGGGTCTTTATCTTTCCAAACAAGCTCTGCTTTCCCAATCTCGAAAGGTGTATCTTTGGTTGTAAACATCGGTGTGTTTGAGCGGGCAAATCGTAGATATATTGGCGTATCTGTCTTCGCCGCCGCTACAGTTGCCTTTCGTGCTTCTTCTACATCACAGGGATATATCACTGTCATATTGGGCTGAACACGCATAAGTGCAATATCTTCAAGTTGTTGATGTGTTGCCCCATCTGGTCCCACAGAGACTCCTGCGTGCATACCACAGATTTTTACGGGAAGGTTGCTCAATGAAATTGTTGTTCGAATTTGTTCGTTATTTCGTCCAGGAGAAAAAGCTGCATAGCTTGTGATGAAGGGGATCTTTCCATAGTTAGCTAAACCTGACGCAACAGTGGCAAGATTCTGTTCCGCTACTCCCATTTCTATGTAGCGAGAAGGAAACTCTTCTTTGAACCAGTGAGAGCGAGTTGACTCTGCGAGGTCTGCACAAAGCACAACTACTCGCTCGTCCTCCTTCCCTGCTTCAACCACCCCTTTCCCAAAACCATCGCGAGTGGACGCTTGTTCAAGCGCTTCCATTTCAAAAATATTTTCTACTAATTTTGAGTCTTTGTTAATCATGGTCGTTACATGTAATTTTCCCACCAAGCGTTCGAAGTTCTTTTAAAAATTTATCTGCCTCTCCTTCTTTTGGCGACTTTCCATGCCATGTATAATCAAACTCAATACCCTCAATTCCCTTCCCTGGAATTGTGTGAGCAATAATAAGTGTTGGTTTTTCATAAATTGCTTTTGATTCCTCAACTGCATCACAGAACGCTTCAATATTATGCCCGTCAACGTCAATCACGTGCCACCCAAACGCTTCGTACTTCTCTCGAAGTGGCTCTAGCGGCATGACATCTTCTGTCATTCCATTAATTTGAATGTTGTTGCGGTCAATTACTCCGGTAATGTTTGAAAGTTTATTTACACCAGCAAACATTGCTGACTCCCACAGATTTCCTGCCTGGTGTTCTGCGTCAGACATCAAGCAATACACGCGAAATTTTTTTCCATCCATTCGTGCGCCATACGCAACCCCCGCCGCCTGCCCGAGTCCTGAGCCTAAAGGTCCAGATGTTGTCTCTATCCCTGGGATTCTGTCGAGCTCAGGGTGTCCCTGCATACGTGAGCCAAATTTCCGTAGTGTCATAGCTTCTTCTATAGAAAAGTACCCAGCATGTGCCATGGCTGCATAGCGAATTGGCACTATATGGCCATTTGAAAGAATAAGGCGATCTCGATCTCCCCACATTGGGTCTTCTGGTTTGTGGTTTAAAATATGAAAATAAAATGCAGTAAAGATATCTGCCATACCGAGGGGTCCTGCAGTGTGCCCTGAACCCGCTTCGGTAAGCATTCTAATAAGCGTCTGGCGAATCTCGTTCGCCTTTGCTTCAAGTTCGCATACTTTTGCTTCGTCAATGTTTGACATAATTAATATTAACTGTGTTTAAGTTTGAAAATGACCTCTCGTATATCACTACTTTTAAATATAGTAGAACCTGAAACCAGTCGAGATGCACCAGCTTTAATTAAGTTAGGAGCAGTTTCAAGACTTACTCCACCATCAACACTTATTATAAGATGCGGATGCTCCTCTCGCAAACTCTCTATCTTTGGAATAATACGTTCGTCATATGGTTCTCCTTGATATCCAATTCTTTTTATTCCCATGAACTGAACAACATCTATGTTATGTATAAATGGTTCAAGAGTGTTAAGAGAATCCTCAACACCAAGTGCTACTCCTAATTCAACTGGGGCCACTCCTTCTAAATCTTCAGCTTGGCCGTGTCGCTCCTCAAGAAGTTCAATTATTTTTTTTAAATTTACAGCACTAGCAACATGAACTATAACTCTACGAGCACCAAGGGCTATCCAATCTTCGATAACATCTTCTGGAGTCTCAACCATAAGATCAATTTCATAATCAACTTCGTCCCAAAACGGCAACATATCACCCTGGTCTACCATTGTTTTAAATTGTGCCAGTCCTTTTTTATCGTACGGCCAACTTATAGACGGAACAAATTTTCCATCCATAACATCTACCTGCGCACATGACACAATACCTTTCACTCGCCCTGCTTTCTGCAGAAAGTCATCATAACTGTCGGGCATAATTGCTGGTATAACTTCAATCATATCTAGCTTATTTTACTTAATCTACGGACATGTCGTTCGTCTTCAACAAAAGGTGTCTCAAGAAATATCTTCACTACTTCCTGTGCTTTCTCATCAGAAATAAATCGAGCACCAAGAGAAAGTATATTTGCGTTGTTATGTTCCCTTCCTAATTTAATAATTTCTGAATTTCCACCATAGTACACAATCGCCCTAACTCCAGAGACTCTATTAGCTACGATAGCCTCTCCTTGTCCAGAACCACCAAGAATAATTGCACGTTTGTGTTCAGGACTTCTTGAAACCTCATGAGCAGCTTCTGAAATAAAATCTGGGTAGTCATCAGCTTCATTGTATGAGAATGCACCACAGTCTTCCACAGTATACCCAAGACCCCTTATAAACACAGAAAGAGACTCTTTAAGTTTAAACCCTGCATGATCTGTTGCTAGATATACTTTCATAACAGATTTATGTGATATGTGAAGCTGACTTTGCCACATGTTGCACAAGCGCATTGGTGTATCCTACTTCATTGTCATACCACGCAAGGACCTTTACTAGATTTCCTCCCACTACTCGTGTAAATGACAAGTCGGCAATTGAAGCATACGGACTTCCAAGGATATCGTGAGACACTATTGGATCATTGGTAACTGAAAATGTATTACTCCACCTCTCCTCTTTTGAAGCTTTAGTCAAAATCTCATTTATTTCCTCAGCTGTCACATCGCGCTTTGACACAAATGTAATATCAACAATAGAACCAGCAATAACAGGGACTCTTATGGCAATACCGTCAAACTTACCTTCAAGTGAAGGAATCGCTTTTGTGGTTGCAATAGCCGCTCCTGTTGTTGTAGGAATGATATTTTGTGCGGCAGCACGTCCTTTCCTGAAGTCTTTTGTATTGGGTCCATCAACGAGCGATTGTGTAGATGTGTACCCGTGTACCGTGTTGAGTAACGCCTTTTCTACCCCCACTTCTTCTTCAAGGATTTGCATGACAGGACTTCCTGCATTTGTTGTACATGAAGCATTAGAGCTAATATCACACGTTTGAAGTGCTTCTTCATTAACACCCATCAATACTGTTGCCCCGTTAATCCCAGAAGGAGGAGTGTCTTTAACTGGTGCTGAAATAACTACACGTTTAGCTCCTGCAGTTAAGTGAGGTTGAGATTTTTCATAACTTGCAAAGACTCCTGTGGCTTCGAGCACTATATCTATTCCTAAATCTTTCCATGGAAGTTTTTCTAATTCACGCTCACTTAAAAAAGCAACGTCGCGACCACCTACGGTGAGCACACCTTCTTTTGTGGTTATATCTAAACCACTTGTTCCATAGACCGAGTCGTATTTCAATAAATACGCAAGGTTTTCTAGATTTCCTAAGTCATTAATCGCAACTACTTCAATTTGGTCGTTTCCTTCTGCGAGCTTAAAGAATGCTCTACCTATTCTTCCGAACCCATTAATTGCTATTTTTGCTTTTTTCATACTGTTTCTTAAATATACTATACGTTTTTCTTACGCATAAAAATAAATGATAATAACCCACCGAAGACTAAGCCTATCAAACCCACTGCAAGTAATGAAGGGGTTGAAGTAGCAGTATCTTCACCAGCACTCTGTACTTCAAGAGGAAACGTCACCTCTGCTAAAGATTCGCTTCCATTTTGAAAGCGGGTAGAGATTTCGTAGTTTCCTTCCTTTGGAAAAGTATACAGTAATCCTGCACCATCAAACTCTGGATGGTGGATACCGCTAGCAAAGACTGTTTGACTACCTTCATTGATGCGCACCCAAACATCTGAGTACATAACCTCATCATTTGATTCTTCATTGGAAATACTAAAATTAAAGCGGACCCGGCTCTCTGATGTTACTGTCTCTGGTTCGTAACCTATATCGATTTTATATCCATCAACAGTCTCTTCATAAGACGCTCCGAGTCCGTGACCTAAAACAATAAACGGGAACACAAACGCTATACCAATAAAAAATAAAATTATTTTATAGTTAAATTTTAAAACGTTCATACATAATATAGATTAAAATCCCTGTTAATATACCCCTCTGTAAGTTTGCTAAGCTTAGCACGTCGTAAGTGGAACAGTACGTAAGTAGCTAAAAAAACCATCAGTATGCCTACTGACTGCTTGTAGAGGTAGCGATAGGAGCAACTGGTGTTGTATCTTCCACAGTCACCTCTCTTGTAACTTCAACAGCATTGTTTCCCACTTGATCAGTAACGTTATATACCACTGTGTATGTACCTACTGTAGTGGTATCTACTGAATTTATAGCAATTATACTTGATGTTATATCTCCATCTGTATCATCAGTCGCAGTAGCTCCTTCATCTATATATACTGAGTTTAATTCAACAGTAACTGGGTTATTACCTACTATGGTAATAACGGGTGCCGTAGTGTCTAACGTAACCACAGCTTCTGGAGTTGTAGTCGCTGTAGGCTCAGGTGTAGTTTCTGTTACTCCTGTTCCAACTATTACTGTACGTGTTGCTACTCCAGTATTCCCTACCTGGTCAGTTGCACTATATGTAACAATAAATGTTGCATCTATTGAAGTACCAATGGTGATATTAGAAACATTGACCCCGTCAACTGCATAACTTATACCGAGGTTATTGTTTACGTTATCTGTAACTGTTGCTCCTAGGTCCACATATGAAGCACCGACTGCAACCTCTGAAGGATTGTTACCAATCACAGTAATCACTGGTGCCACTGTATCTCCTGTCCC
>JABMNX010000010.1 GCA_013204405.1 Candidatus Kaiserbacteria bacterium
CCAAACACTCGTGTCTCATGGCAGGTGACTGGTATTCGTCACGACCCATACATTCTCGCAAACCCAATTGAGGTAGAGGTAGAGAAAGGACCTGACCAATTGGTTGATAAAGGAGAGTATGTTCATCCCCCAAGCGGTGTAATTCCATTCATATCTTCTGTTTTGAATAATATAAAGTCTGCAATTGGATTCTTGTTTAGTCTTCTTTTCCAGTCTATAAAAAGTATTTTCTAGTCTGGGTTAGTACAAAAGTTCGTGTTATCATGCAAGGATGTTACCTCGACGCGTTTTTTTATTACCTACGTTAATAACACTTCTTATTACTTTAGTGGTAATAAGTCTCTTTTTTATTCAACGAGATCCTGCAGATGAGTTAACGAGCTCTCTTGGTAAAGACCCAACTTTTAAGGAACTTTCTGTGTACTTTGAAGACCTTGCAAAAGAAAAAGGTGCTTCATATGCATTTGATGTCCTTGGGAGGGTAGAGTTGCCTCAAAATATAGACTTACATCTTCTTGGTCATATTGTTGGGGACCAGCTTTATATTCAAGAAGGAATAGATGGTATTAAGAAGTGTTCTCAAGACTTTCGCAATGCGTGTTCACACTCTGTTGTTATTGGTGCTCTTATTGAGAATGGCGAAGGCATACTTCCTGAAGTAAAAAATGCTTGTCACGGGGCACCGGGAGGAGTTGGTGCGTACACTATGTGTTTCCACGGTTTTGGACATGGGGTTCTTGCATACAATGACTACACGCTCCCTGATGCAGTTGAATTCTGTAAAAAAGTTGGTACAGAAGAATTTTATAATAGAGAATATGTTGAATGCGTTGGTGGCGCTGTTATGGAAATGATTGCTGGAGTACATGACAGAGCTACTTGGGAGGAGAAATCGCATATTTATTTTAAGGAAAGCGACCCACTATACCCATGTTCTGCTGATTTTATTGATGATGAAGTCCGTGGTATTTGTTACACATATCTAACCCCACATCTCTTTGAGGCAGTAGGTGCTAATTTAGGAAAACCTACAGCATACGATTTTGATAAAGCATTTAAACTTTGTTCTGTACTTCCAGAAAAAGATACGCTCAGTAGAAATGCGTGTTACGGTGGATTTGGTAAAGAATTTGTTGTTTTAGCCCAGAATCGAGATATTCGAAAAATAGAGAGTATGAATGAAGAACAGTTACGGAAAGTATTTTCGTGGTGTTTACTGGCTGACACCAAAGAAGGTGTAACTCAGTGTATGTTTTCAGCTGTTCAGTCATTGTATTGGGGGGGAGAAAATGACCCTGGGGCCGTGACTCGCTTTTGTTCTTTAATTGAAGAGTCTTCTTACCAAGGAGCATGTTTCGGTGAGATTATTGGTGCTATGTCTACATATGTTAACGATAGTGTATATAGGGAGGAGTACTGTAAAAAAATTCCCTTTCAGTATCGAAATCAGTGCAAAGAAATACTGCTATGATAAATAGAAAACTCATTGTAATAATATGTACAGTCACCGTTTTTTTAATTGGAGCCGGTATTTTTTTAAGTGACAAAAAATTAAACGATGCAAATTTAAAGGCTGGTGGAGGTGCCAATTTTATATTAGATTCCGAGCTGAGTAGTTTTCAATTTAAAGAAGTTGAAGAAATGTGGGTAAAACGTATTGATAAAGTTGGGGCAGTGGAAGCATATAGAGAATTTAAAGAAAAGTATAAAACAGTTAGTTTTGGTTCCCAGCACCCACTTATGCACGTCTTTGGTGAGTTACTCTATACTAAAGAAGGAGTTGGTGGTTTGGCGGTGTGTGATAGTACGTTTGCATTTGGTTGTTATCATGGTTTCTTTACTCGAGCAATAAGTGAAGAAGGAACTGAGCTAATCCCAGACTTAGATAAGGTGTGTCTTGATGCGTTTGGTTTATACGGGACAGGCTGTCAACACGGCATTGGTCATGGGCTAGTGGAATATACAGGGCACTCTAATCTTATATCAGCATTAGAAGCATGTTCTATGACCACGCAAGTAAATAAATTATTTGGATGTACATCTGGAGTCTTTATGGAATACAATACACCGACCATATTTACTGGAGTAAATGTAACTCAAAAACCACGGAAGCTTGATAGAAACAATCCGCATTACCCATGCAATGCTGCAATACCCGAAGAATATAGAAGTTCGTGCTACTATGAAATAAGTGCGTGGTGGGGTGCTGTTTTTAATAGAGATTATGAAAAGATAGGTGCTTTATGTGAAGAAGTTGCTAACAAAGAACAGCAAGAAGCATGCTACATGGGATTTGGAGGAGTAGCTCCTCCATCGGCCAATTATGATGTTGGTAAAACAATACGCCTGTGTGAGAAAATGCCAAGTTTTGATGGAGAACTTCTGTGTCGAGCAGGGGCATCTTGGGTTTACTTTTCTATTCCAGAGAAAAGGTCACAAGCGACTCTTTTTTGTGAAGGTCTCACGGAAGAAAATTCAAAATATTGTGTACAAAAGTCAGATATTTTAGGTACTGGTGAAATTAATCTCGACATATGATACGTACAGTTCTAAAACACCCATTTTTTTATATTGTAGTTCTATTTATTGCTGCC
>JABMNX010000011.1 GCA_013204405.1 Candidatus Kaiserbacteria bacterium
AATTGGATGATTTGAGGGTATTATTGCTCCCACTATGGCTGACACAAAAACAATAGAAAAACCCAAAAAGGTTACTGCTAAAAAAGCTTCTGAAGTAGCTGAGGTAAAGGCAGTAAAGAAACCTGCAAAAAAAGTTGAAAAGACAGGCGAATTTGCAGTTATTGAGACTGGAGGAAAGCAGTATGTTGTTTCTGTTGGTGACGTTCTTACTATTGAGAAGCTTCCACGAGATGACAAGGAAGAGTACAAAGAGGGTGAAAAAATTGTTTTTGATAAAGTTCTCCTTGTAGACAACGGAAAAGATACTACTACTATTGGAACTCCGTATATTAAAGGAGCAAAAGTAACAGCTTCGTTTGAAGAGGGAGGAAAGGGTAAAAAAATCACCGTCATTAAATTTAAATCAAAGAGTCGTTACTTTAAAAAGTACGGACACCGACAACCGTTTAATAAGGTAAAGATTGAAGCATTGAAATAAATCCTAAGAACAAAAGACCTCTTACTAAAGTGGTTTTTTTGTTTATATATAAAAAAGAAAAGGCCTTTACATTTATGGTGTAAAGGTCCTTATAGTTTCAACACTCATCTTATGGCCTCCGCAACGACGGTAACTTTATATTTGGCACCAACAGCGACGATTTTTTGGCTAACGATTTTTATTGGTTTTCCGTTAAGAGCAATCCGTGCATGGAGAGCCGCTTTGTCGACCGCTAATTGGAGGTTGGTTGAGGTTCCAGTTGCGCTTGTTTGTGTTCCACCGGCAACAGATTTAGAGGTTGCCGCGAAAGTTAGAAGCAACAAGACTAGAAAAATATTAAAGTACTTCATTTTTAGGTATCCTCTGAAAAAGTGAATCTCTCTGTATCTTCTTTAATTATACCATTATATATACATTGTGTCAATGTATATATAATGGTTCAAGATTACACTCTGTTCTTAAGAGCGTTCTTTATTGTTTCTGAGTCTGAGTACTCGAGTTCACTTCCTGTGGAGAGCCCACGTCCAAGAGTCGAGACTTTTATATCATGTTCAAATATGAGAGGTTCAAGAACCCTGTGTATAAACTGAGTCGTGTTTTCTCCTTCAGGGTTTATAGAGAACGCGAGAATAATCTCTTTAAGTCCTTCTTGAATCCGCCCTGTCACTGCTTTTTCTAACTCTTTTACCCGTATGGACTCTTCTGGGTTTTTATCAAGAATTGGAACAGTACCACCAACAACAAAATAATATCCTGAGTATCCCTTAGCTCGTTCTATATTATCTAAATCTACATCTTTTTCTACTAGCATTAAGAGGGAACTATCTCGATTTTTATCAACACACAGTGAACATGTGTCTGCGTGATTTGAATGAAAACGACTACATAATGTACATATCTTAGTCTCGTCTTTAAGTGAACCTATTAGTCGAATAAGTTCACTTCGATAGCTGTGAGAAGAAGAGAGGAGGAAGTATACAAAACGACCGGCCTGTCGTGGACCGATACCGGGGAAGCGGGTAAATAATTCTGTTAACTTTTGGATTGTGTTCATAGGAAATTTAATTCTATTTCAAAAATGTATTAAAATCCATCGGAAGATTCATTTCCCTGGAAGTCACTCTTATCTATTGAGAGGAATGTTGCCCTCTGTTCATCAAAGTATAATTCAACTTTTCCTACAGGGCCGTTTCGGTGTTTTTCTACAAGAATTTCAGCTATGTTTGGTCTGTCTGAATTCTCATTCATTTTGTCTTCACGGTGTATAAACATAACCACATCGGCATCTTGTTCGATGGAACCAGAGTCACGGAGGTCTGAAAGTCGTGGGCGCCCACGGCGTTGCTCAACAGCACGTGAGAGCTGTGAAAGGGCAATAACAGGAACATCAAGCTCACGGGCCATTCCCTTAAGTGCACGTGAGATTTCAGTCACCTGCTGCACCATAGAGTCATTTGTGCGTCCTTGGGTTGGCATAATAAGTTGAAGGTAGTCTACAATTATAAGACCAAGCCCTTTTTCATGCTTGAGACGACGTGCAATAGAACGCATTTGAAGAACATTACTCGAAGACTTATCGTCAATATAAATAGGAGCCTCAGAAAGTACACTAAGGGCAGCTTGAATCTTATCAAACTCTTCGTCTGTGGTGAGCTTACCAGTACGAAGTTTCCATGCATTGACGTACGATTGTGCCGCGAGCATTCGGTCAACAAGCTGCTGAGAGCTCATTTCGAGAGAAAAAATTGCCACGGGTGTTTTATAATTAACAGCAGTTTGTCGAGCAATATCAAGCGCAAGAGAAGTCTTTCCCATAGATGGTCGAGCTGCAATGATAATGAGGTCTGATTTCTGGAATCCAGCAAGGAGGGTATCGAGCTCTTTATAACCACTTTTAATACCACGCATTTCATCCTTTGATTGATGAAGTCGTTCAATACGCTCCCAGGCTTCAACAAGTGTATCTTTAATTGCGATAAACTTTTGGAGAGTAGGGGAGTTCGTCACTTCAAAAATACTTGACTGAGCAGCGTCTAACGTGTGTTCTATGTCATTATCTTCGTCGTACCCGAGTTCTGATATGTGGTCAGCAGCATTAATGAGGTTTCGCATCATAAACTTCTTTTGAACAATGTCTGCATAATGTTTAATGTTTGCAGCTGATGGAACAAAGTTTACGAGCTCAGACAAATACGTTCCTCCGCCAATCTGTTCGATATGTTTTTTCTCTTTAAGTTTTGATGAAAGAGAGAGTATGTCTATTGGCTCATTTTTTTCAAACAGCTCGAGCATTGAGCTGTATATAATACGATGTTTTTCACTATAAAAAGAGTCCGGTTTAACCATGTCAATAATTTCATGCATTGCCTCAGGCTTCAGCATAATGGAACCAAGTAGAGCTTTTTCAGAGTCTATATTTTGAGGAGGAATACGAAGGTCTTTTGCCATGGAAGAATTGTATCATAAAGGAAGAGGCTCAGAATATTGAAATTCTGTAGCTTTTGTGGGCTTCATGTGCTTAGTGTGTGGATTACTTTCTAAGTTGTTATTGCTTCTTAGTTAATTCAGGTCCTTTATCAGTATCTGAGACCTCAAAACCCTTTTTTGCTATTTTGTCACGGAGTGTGTCAGCGGTTTTCCAATCTTCTTCACTACGTGCAACTTCGCGCTCTTTTAATAATTCTTGGACTGCTCCAGGAGCTTCCTTTACTTCAACTTTCTTAGTTTCACCTTTAAGTATAGTTTCCATCTGCTTATAACTTTCTATAAAACCAATACCGAGGACACGGTTCATGTCGAGGATTGTGACACGCTTGTTCTTTTTATTAACAGACTCATCACCCATGAGTTCGTGAAGGAGCGCAACAGCTTGAGCGGTATCAAGATCGTCATTGATAAATCTTTCAAACCGTTCTTGATAGGAGACATCAATCTTTCCATTTTGTGAACCAAGGTCTAGGAACTGTTTGTGTAGTTTAATAAGTGATGAATTAGCGCCTTCGAGAGCTTCCCACGTAAAGTTAATGGGGGAGCGGTAGTGTCCAGTAAGTAACCAGTATCGATATGCAAATGGCGGAAATCCTTTGTCTATAAGATGGCGTAGGTAAATTGCATTACCTTCTGATTTACCGATTCGTTTATTTTCAATTGTAATAAATGCGTTATGGAGCCAATAATTTACAAATTTTTTACCAGTAACTCCTTCTGTTTGCGCAATCTCATTATTGTGATGAATTGCAATATGATCAATTCCTCCTGTGTGAATATCAAATTGTTTACCAAGGTATTGTGTAGACATTGCACTACATTCTATGTGCCACCCAGGGAACCCTACTCCCCATGGAGATTTCCATCCAAGATCTTTTCCAGAAGGAGTCTTTGTTGTTGAGAATTTCCACAGTGCAAAGTCTCGCTGATTTTGTTTGTCCTCGTGTTTTCCTATGCGAGAAACTGTATCGGCTTCTTCACGAGTAATACCCCCTAAAGCTCCGTACCCTTTAAACATGTTGGTGTTAAAGTACACCCCATCTTTAAGTGCGTAGGTGTAGCCCTTTTCCTCTAAGGTCTTTATAAATGCAATCTGTCCCTCGATGTGTTCACTTGCTCGGGGAAACGCAAATGGAGTCTTTATATTTAAATCTTTAAGGTCTTCTTTAAACTCCTTAATATACTTGTTTCCTACCTTCTTCATTTCAGTCAATGTGATTGGCGCACCTTCTCGTTTGAGGGCAATCATCATTTTGTCATCACCACTGTCTTCATCAGACGTAAGATGTCCAACATCGGTAATGTTGATTACGTGCTTAACGGTATATCCATTATATTCAAGGACTCGCCTTAATACATCAGAGACCACGTATGAACGTAAGTTTCCAATGTGTGCTGTGTCGTATACAGTGGGCCCACAACTGTACATATGTACAGTACCTGGCTTTATTGGTTCAAAGGTCTCTTTTATTTTTGAAAGAGAATTAAAAAGGCGGAGAGGTAAGTGGTCTCTTTTTATCTGTTGTGATGAGTCTTTTTTAAAAAATGAAGGTAGTGAGAAATTCATAACACAGAAATTATATACTTTTGGGTATATATAGTGATTATAGCCACTTTTTCTTCTTGAAATATGTGAAAAATAAAATAGTGGCCATCAACATACCACCTGTGATAATCCAAAAATCATTTGGGCCACCAACAATTGGTAAGTATGAGGTATTCATACCAAAAATACTTGCAAAAAGCGACAAAGGGAATGTTACGAACGCCATAATAGTAAGAATCTTCATTACCTCATTTTGTTTAGTAGAAAGCAAAGAGTTATTTGTTTCTCGTAATTCGTGTAGAGATTCATTGTGGGTTAAAACGCTGTTTTTAACTCGGTAATACTCACCCATAATAGAACTGAGGTGATTAGAAAAATTATCTCCAAAGAAAACTCTTCCCGCGTCGCTAAAAGATGTCAATATTTCTTGGTGAGGGTCGAGAGCTTGTTTAAGGTTAAGGAGGTCACGACTTACATTAGAAAGCGCCATAACCATTTCCTTTTCTTTTCCTTCAAAGATATCTTCTTCTATTATCTCAAGCGAGTCTTCTATAAACTCAATTTCGTGCTCAAGAGATTTATAGAGTTTGCGAACCATGTAAAAGAAAAGAAACCCTGCGTGGTCTCCAATATCACTTTTATCGAGAACTGAATTTACTTCAAAGACCTTGGAGAATTTATGAAGAGGGTCAACAATATCGTATCGAGTGGTGATAAGGAAATCCTTACCAATAATAAAATCAATTTCTTGGTTTATATTTCCACTGTGGGTATGTTTAAATGCAGGGAAGTGAAGAATTAGATAGATAAAATTAGAGAACGTGTCTACCTTTGGTTTAAGTGTTGGAAGGAGGAGTTCATCTCCAACAAGTGGGTCGATGTTATATGTCTCCATCAGTCCTCGTACCTCTTCTGGAGTAGGAGATTCAACATCAACCCATGTGAGGTGTTTGTGTTTATAAATTGAAATCATATTTACTATATTGTAATCATTCTCCAGTACGATTACAACAAGACAACGCACAGGATATACATTTTTAAATTGACCCAATCTATTGATTTTGCGATAATAACGAAACTATGGAACTACCACGAGAAGAAGGGCGAGAAAAAAATAATAAGTTTATCTTTGCTATCGTTTCACTCGTCCTTATGGGCGGTGCATTTGGTCTTGGAATAGTAGTTGGTGGAAATACTACACTAAAGACACCCACACAAGCGTTCACCGAAGACTCTCCACTTAAACCCGAAAATATAGATTTCTCTCCAGTGTGGAAAGCGTGGAATGTACTTAATGAAAAGTATGTTTCTGCGACAACAACGAATGAGGCAACAAATGAAGATCGTGTATGGGGCATGATTCAAGGTCTTACAAATTCATTAGGAGACCCATATACCGTATTCTTTCCACCAGCTGACGCTGAAATATTTGAAGCTGATATCAGTGGTAACTTTGAGGGAGTTGGTATGGAGATAGCTATTCGAGATAATGTGCTTACTGTGGTTTCTCCTCTTAAAGGTACACCTGCATATCGAGCTGGTATATTAAGTGGTGATAAAATTATCAAAATAGACGAAGAAAGTACAAAGGCGTTTTCAGTAGACCAAGCAGTGAAACTTATTCGTGGGGAACAGGGGACAGAAGTGGTGTTCACAATCATTCGTGACGATGAAATTGAGCCACTTATTATTCCAGTTGTGCGTGAAGTCATTTTGATTCCATCAATCAGTATTAGTAAAGAAGACGGTGCTGGACTTCGCGATGACGGTGTGTTTGTGATACAACTTTATAATTTCTCTGCACTTTCCCAGAACTTGTTCCGAGAAGCCCTTCGCGAATTTGTTCTCTCAGGAACTGATAAGTTAATTCTTGATTTACGTGGAAATCCTGGAGGATACCTTGAGGCGTCAGTAGATATGGCAAGTTGGTTCTTACCAGTTGGTAAGGTTGTCGTTTCAGAAAGTTATGGAGAAGGAATCAAACCAAACATACACCGCTCCCGTGGATACGATATTTTTAATGATAATCTTAAAATGGCTATCGTTGTAAACCGCGGTTCAGCATCCGCTTCTGAGATTCTTGCAGGAGCACTTAAGGAACATGAGATTGCGACTCTAATAGGAGAGAGAACATTTGGCAAAGGTTCCGTGCAGGAACTTGTTGAAATTACTGACAACACATCTCTTAAAGTAACAATTGCACGATGGCTTACTCCTCTTGGAAACTCAATCTCAAATGAAGGACTCGTTCCCGATATAGAAGTTGAACGCACCGCAGAAGATATGGAGAGAGGTAATGACCCTCAAATAGAAAAAGCAGCAGAATTTCTTAAATCACTCTAAGTCTGATATACTTACCTGTATGAAAGTAATTTTACTAAACGACGTAAAGGGGTCAGGGAAGAAATATGAGGTTAAAGAGGTATCCGATGGATACGCTATGAATTTCTTACTTCCTAATAAATTAGCCGAGAGAGCAACTCCCGAGCGCATAAAGAATGTAGCAGAGCTTAAATTAGGTCAATTTGAAGCAGGACAGGTTCAAGCAGATTTGCTTGAGAAAAACTTAAAAACATTAAGTAAAATCCAACTTGAGGTTACGGAAAAAGCTAACGAAAAGGGGCATCTCTTTAAAGGAATTACCCCAGAAATAATTGTTGGAGAATTAAAGAATCAGGTACATATCACATTACCCGCACACGCTATAGTATTAGAGAAGCCTATTAAAGAAGCTGGAGAACACACCATTAATGTTGTTGTTGGAGAGAGTAAAACAACATTTAAACTTGTTGTCACTGCTAAGTAATCTTCTGGGTGGTAATAAAAAACACGCCATAGTATGGCGTGTTTTTTATTTTGAAATATTTTTTATAGTACGTCTACAGCTTTCTTGACTGAAGTTTTTCCAGCAAAGCTTACTTTTCTCTGGTTTCTGAATTTTACAAGTCCTTCTTTGAGAGCAAATATGGTGTGGTCTTTCCCAAGTCCAACATTTTTTCCAGGCATAATCTTAGTACCGCGTTGACGCACAATAATAGAACCAACTTTGGCTTTCTGACCATCGTAGAGTTTTGTTCCTAAATATTGTGGATTTGAATCCCGTAGGTTTTTTGCTGTTCCACCAGCTTTCCTATGTGCCATGTTTCTATGCTGTTATACTTAAATTTAATATGGAGAGTATACGAGAAATAGTCCAAAAAATCAAGTCGTTCTTAGTATTTCCACCTACTGATATGATTATTGTAGCTATAATCATCCTTGTTGGAGTAGCGTCTTTTGGCCTTGGGAGGCTCTCAGTTTCAAGTAAGCTAAAGACTCCGGTTACTATAATAGAAGGTTCCCAAATAGCTTCTGTAGTTGATTCTACACTCGTTAGTCCACAACAGGGTGAAGGAAATGTTGTTGCATCAAAGAATGGTACAAAGTATCACTTCCCGTGGTGTTCAGGTGCTCAAAAAATTACAGAGCAAAATCTCATTACTTTTAACTCAACAGAAGAAGCTAAAAGTGCAGGGTATACTCCCGCTGCAAACTGTAAAGGGTTAGAGTAGAAAAAGAAAAAGCTTACTCCCACGCGATGTGGTTTCAGCTTTCTTAGATCTCGTGGAATTTATCCATAGTGTCGCGACTTTTCGCGCACATAAAAAGTTACGATTGTCCCTACCAGGAACACACCGACTGCAACACATATCGAGGCGATGATGACATGAGTGCTATCGACTGGCATAAGTCTAGGAGTGCGAACTATAAGAGCGTACGCTGTTCCCACTGATGCTACACCAGCAAGGATAATTGGTAGGAAAAGAATTTTAAGGATGGACCAGAAGGTTTTCATTAAAAGATACTCCCACTAGTTTCATTTTGATACTTACGAATTACTATTTGCCTCAACTTAGAAGGCGACCACTTGGACGTACTTGTTATTAAAATCTAAAATGACAATACACTGAATATAGCATAGTGTCAATATGTCCTTGCGTTATCACACAAAACCTTGACAATTTAATAAAATAATGTAAAGTTTGTGCACTGAACAGAATCTATTAGATAAAACATTAATTAAAAAACATGGCATTTTTCAAGGGTAAAAAATCAACAGGAAGGTCAGGTTCACCTAAAAAAATCGGAAGTGATCGTGGTGGACGAAGTTTTGGTGGCGACCGTGCAGGAACTCGCAGAGAAGGGCGCCCAACAATGCATAGCGCTAAGTGCAGTGGCTGTGGAAACAGTTGCGAAGTTCCATTTCGACCATCAGGAGAAAAACCCGTGTACTGCCACAACTGTTTTAAAGGGAAAGATGGAGATTCGCGTGATTCACGAAGTTCTCGTGATATTGGTAAAAAAGACTCATACAGTGGTGGACGAGACTCAAAACCACGATACAACGACAAATCAACATACCAACACAGTGGAGGTGAAGTGACTTCAAACTACAAACCTCAATTTGATCAAATAAATCACAAACTTGATGAGATTCTAAATATATTAAGTGCTAGAAATATCGACGACCAAAAACTTTGGGGCACAGATAAGGAAGAGATAAGCGAATCTGTTGTGGAAGAAGTCAAGAAACCGGTACTTAAAAAAGGAGCACTTAAAAAAGCAATTCTTAAGAAAGCTGTTAAAAAGAAAAAAGCTGCTAAAAAGGTAGCATCTAAAAAGAAGAAATAATTTAAATTTTTAAGCAAAAATAAACGCCACAGATATCTGTGGCGTTTATTTTTACTTGTGGAAGAGGTGTAGATTAAGGAGAAGTTGAGTGCGTATAGGGTATGTTATAATAGTCGAATGATAGTACTTGATATAGAAGCATCAGGAGTTAATTATGAAAAACACTCAATAGTGAGTATTGGTGCTTTTGATTTTGATGACCCAACAAATCGATTTTATGAAGAATGTCGTATTTGGGACGGTGCACATATTCAAGACGAAGCACTTGAGGTAAATGGTTTTACACGAGAGGAAATTACAGACCCTAATAAAAAGTCAGAAGGGGAGGTGATTACACTTTTTCTTGACTGGGCTGAAAAGATACATGACCGAACTCTTGTCGGTCAAAATGTGTCATTTGATAGAGATTACACCAAAGCTGCTGCAGAACGAGCGGGAATAAATTGGATTCTTGCATATCGCACAATAGACACACACACTCTCGCATATATGCACCATGTTAAAGCAGGGAAGAATATTCCATTTACTAAAAACCACTCGGCACTGAATCTTGATGCAATACTTAACTACGTTGGCATTCCAGAAGAGCCACAGCCACACAACGCACTCACAGGAGCACTTTCTCACGGCGAAGTAGCATCCCGACTTTTGTATGATAAAAAACTCCTTCCGGAGTTTGAGCAATATGATATTCCTTGGTTGAAGAAATAAACTTAATTTATAAACTAAAAAAATCGCCCTGAAAGCGATTTTTTTAGTAGTGTCTGTTACAGAATTAACTGCACCAGACACTTTAATAAGTATTTCAATAAACACAGATAGTCACAAGTCATTTTATGAGAGTCTATGTGGATAAGTCAGATTTATAGCAGTAACATTACATTTTTTAAGCATAGGTTTAGATAAAATAATGATAAAAAAATGTTACAATAGTCAATTATGAGTACATCAGAAGAAAAGAAGAAAGTGGTAATAAAAGAAGGGGAGTCAGAACCCCGAGTATGTCGTGTTAATCGACAAAAATATCCTCATAACGGGCAAGGTGGTTCAATTCCCGAACGAGTAGGAAGAATTACAACAGAATTTATTAAAGGTTTTGAGCTGCTTGAAAAGTACGACCTCGCGGCAACTTTTTTTGGTTCAGCTCGGTGTGCTCCTGATAGTGATACGTATAAAGATGCAGTAAAATTTTCTTACCGTCTTTCACAATCTGGCTTTACAATAATTACTGGTGGAGCTGCTGGAATTATGGAAGCAGCCAATAAGGGTGCATACGATGCAGAAGGGAAGTCTGTGGGGATAAATATTGAATTATCAATGGAGCAATCAGGAAATAAATTCACTACAGATTCAGAGGACTTTCATTATTTCTTTTCTCGCAAAGTAATGCTTACATTTGCTTCTGAAGTATATATTTATTTTCCAGGAGGTTTTGGAACACTTGATGAGTTTTTTGAGATTGCGACATTAGTACAAACTAAAAAAATTGAACCAATCCCTATAATTTTAGTAGGAAGGGAATACTGGACTCCTCTTATCGAATGGTTTGAAAAAGGACTCATAGAAACGCACCACACTATTTCTAAAGAAGATATGAACATATTTACCCTAGTTGACACTGTAGATGAAGCGTATGATGCAATTATGGATAAGGTTTGTGAATAATCTATTATAAAGAGATGTAGTTAACATATAAATGTATATGACCCATTCAAAAAAGTGGTATCACGATAAACAGAATGTAGCACTTCTGACAGGATTTATCAGTACCGCACTTACTTCTATAAACATTATAATGGGGCTTATATAAAGGCTATTTTAATTAAGTTTTAACACCCTCAATTGCTCTTGACAGAATATCACATTTGATGCTATAATTAAGCATATTCGGCGACAGCGCCGGATTTTTATTTTAGCGTTAATAACTTAAGAAGCAGCGTATTGGTGAAATGTAGTGTAACTTCACTACCAGAGACCCAATGCGCTTACTATATGATATTTACTATACTTGCATTAATGTTTACTACTTCTGTTATTCCAACTCAGGTTGGAGCAGCAACTTTAGAAGGAGTAACACGAACACCCGCATACGTTGAACAGTACGTACGGATCTATTTTTCCGATATTCCTATAATGACGGAAATTGCAGAATGTGAATCACGATTTCGTCAATTTGATATTGACGGAGATGTTCTCCGTGGAGAAAAAAACAGACGAGATGTTGGTGTAATGCAAATCAACGAAGATTTTCACCTCGACACTGCATTAGAGAAAGAACTTAATTTATATACACTCGAAGGCAATCTAGCATATGCTCGAGCACTGTATGAAAAAATGGGAACTAAGCCTTGGAAACATTCAAAGAAATGTTGGGGAGGTATGGTACTAGCTTTAGCTAAGTAAGTTCTATAAAAACAAAACCGCCTAGGTTTATTCAAACCTAGGCGGTTTTGTTGATTCCGTTATACCAAAAGCGCTGTTATGATATAATGAAAAACATATGAAAAATATAGACTTAAAAAAAGATGTTATTGATTTTCTTAAGGCACATAGAAAAATGGTCCTTACAGTTCTAGACTAAAATCAACACCCAAACTCATCGCTCATGCTTTACGCAGTAGATGATAATTTTAATATATATTTTGGAACTCGAAAATCCTTTGGTAAGTACAATGCAATACTTGCTGATGAACACGTCTCTTTAGCTGTAGTTGAAGAAGAACTTGATCCACTTCGTGTTGTTGATATTCAAGGATCTGCTGAGATTATTCCAGAAGAACAGACGCAAGAACTACTACAATGGTTTATTGAAAAGAATACCTCAAAATACTATGTCAAAGATGCGGAAGACTTTGTAATGTTCAAAATTAAACCAGATGGAGTACGTTGGTTAGATGCTACTTCCGGAGACCTTGAGATTCACGATATTGAATGTAAAGGGTAAATATTCAGAAATAAAAAAGCCACAAACATTTGTGGCTTTTTCAAAACATGTTTCTTTATTTCTACTTCTCTAAAGAAACTTTTCCTGCTCCAAAATGTGTCATGTATAGAAGTGCAGCAACTATACCCATGTTTTTGGTAAAGAGGAGTTGTTGTATAGGATCAGCAAAGTTTCCGTGGAAAACGAAGGAAGTAATTACTACGAATACAGCTAGTGTAAGCGCTCCCCAGAAAATTCGGTATCCAAGGACTAAAGAAAGCCCTCCAAGTATCTCAATAGCAATTGCTATAGCAATAGCAACAGCAGGTAAGGGAAGCCCTGCAGATTGTGCAAAATCGACCGTTCCGGCGAAGTTAGTAAGTTTACTAAATCCAGCAATAAGGAACATAACTCCAACTAAAATACGGGCAACCAAAGGAGCCCATGTAAGTGATGATTTAAAACTGTTCATAACAAAAATTAATTTAATAAGTAATACTTCATTCTAGCAGATTATTGGATAGGGAGAAGGGCTTTTTACTCTGTATTCTAGAATAGAATAGCGTCGCACAATATATCTTTTGCGCACTAACAATATAACAAAAAGAAGCTCAAAATGACCCTATACACAATTCATTAATCTGTACGTATCTGATATTACTTACTTTGTAATGAAAACTTCTACTCGCTGTACAGGAAGTAGTCAATTATTTCGACCAAAAGAAAACAAATCAAATCTAAGACCATTTAATAAATCTTTTAAAAAATTTACCAATTTGCGGCAAAAGTGGAACAAAGCTAAGGACACATTCATTAAACCCTAAGAGGCACGTTTCATAGGACATAACATCAGATTTTCTCCTTACCCTCTTCCCTTCCTTAAATTATAAACTCAAATATCTCGGTTGACCGAGAAGTATTTATATGGTGGTATTTTAATATAATTCTTTGTTTGTATAATAAAAATAAAAATAGCTCATCGTAATGATAAGCTGTTTTTATTTTTTAAATACTATTTAAAAATTACATATTCCCTTCCATACTCCCTCCTGTTGAACATTCTTTGCATCAGCTCTTATGAGCAAAAAGCTCATAGATTGCTGCAAGACCTACAACAACGTAAATTGCGCGGGAAGCAAGTGCATCTTGTCCTCCAAAGAGGTCTCCAAGATCCCATCCGATTGCTCCAACAGCAAGCCAGTTAAGACCTCCTATTGCGAGTAGTATAAACGCTACCATGTGAACTGCTTTCATAAATATATCGTGTAAAAGTTATGTGTAAATAAAACCGACCGAGGTTAATATTATCTTACCTATAACCTAATCTTAGCTGTTTAACTGTATATATTCAACAAAGTTATACACAAAAAGGAAAGACGGTTTGTTTCAACCGTCTTTAAAGTCCCCTTCTGACTCAGAACCCAAGTTCGCAGGCAATCATATTCCATTGCCGGTGAATGCTTTCGCGTATGCGTCTGAAGAAACTCTTCCGGGGTTTTGTTTTTTTGTCCCAAGTCTTATCAACGTCGAGTATGTTTCTGGGCATAAGATTTTCTCCCACTATTTCCTTAAATCAAGATACCACACAATATTATAGATATGAAAGTGGGTTTAAATATGCATTTAGAGAAGCTACGGGAATACGTACATTTCCACAGTTAGTAATTTTTTTAACATCTCCTAATCGAACAACATTAACTCCCTGACTTGCAAAGACAGTGAAGTGAAGGTGTGGCCCAGTTGAGTATCCTGTATTACCACTAAACCCTATAACATCTCCTGTTGAGACTGTTTGACCTGCTTTAACTGAAATATATGAAAGATGAGCGTAAAGAGTAGAAAGGCCATTATTGTGCTTCACAAGTATCCATTTTCCATACGAGTAGCATCCCTTTTGCGCATCTGTGTTTCCCGTTTCAACTATTGTCCCTGAAAGAGCTGACTGAATCTTAGTCCCAACTGACGCTCGAAAATCTACACCATTATGTCCACCACCGTTATAGACTTGCGGGTTCTTTGAAGCAAATGCAGTGTTACCAAAATACTGAGTAATGCAGTGTATATTCTTGAGTGATTTTTCATACACCTTACATCCTGTCATTTGACTGTTGCTAAATGGCCACCGTAAGATTCCTGACCCAACCGGAGGAATACTACTTGGGTCAATAATGACACGGAGTTGTGATTCAAGTTCAAGCATTTCATTTTCAAAAAGTTCCCGAGCCGCCACTCGTTCGTTAAGTAGCTTCTGATACTCAGATTCTTTTTTAACCGTTTGATTTAAAAGTACGTTTTTTTCAGAAAGACTTCCTTCGAGCACTGTTTTTTGTCCTGAGAGTTGTGAGTTAAAGCTCGTGAGTTGTATCTTTTTCTTCTCCGAAGATGTTTTGGTGTCCTCTAATTCACCTTTAAGTTGTTTAAGTTCTTTAAGTTGATCACGAACAACTGTTTGGAATCTTTGTAATGTCTCCAGCTGATTCCAAAGCTGGTCTAAATTGTCATACCCCAACACTGCTTCTATCATTGATTGGGATTCAATTTCGTTAATTCGTCTGATAGCTTCTGCAACTGCGTTAGTGTCATTTTCAATGCGACCTCCTTTAACTTCTATTTCTTCTCCAAGCTCTTGTATTTGAAGTGTTGTTGAATAGATTTGATTTTGAGTAATCTTGATATTTGTCAAAAGTTTTCTGCGGGAAATATCAAGTTCTTTAATAGCATTATTTAATGTTTGTTTATCACTTCCAATAACGTTTAGTTCTGCCTCGTATTGTGCAATTTCGGCCTCAAGTGCCGCTATTTTTGCATTAAAATCAGATATTTCTTTTTTAAGTTCCTCAACTGTTGCAGCAGACGTATGTGGAGTAAGTAGTACAAACGGGAGTAATAAAACAGATAGAAAAATTAAACTACTTATCGAAGTAGTAATAAAAAGAATAACCGACGTGTTGTTGTTAGAGTGATTTGTGTGCATTTTTGAGACGGTTAATAGTTTCTTCTTTGCCAAAAATCTCTGCCAGAGTGAATGGGTCGGGCGACTTTTCTTTTCCAGAGAGTGCGACACGCATTGGCCATAATACAGAACCTTTTCCAACTTCCTCTGCATAACCCCACAAGGTTTC
>JABMNX010000012.1 GCA_013204405.1 Candidatus Kaiserbacteria bacterium
GTGATCAACAGGAACAATCGCTTGAAAAAGCTGCTGGAGTTGGATGCACCTGAAATAATCATAAATAATGAGAAAAGGATGCTCCAGGAAGCAGTTGACGCACTATTAGATAAAGGAAGAAGGGGCCGGCCAGGCGTAGGAGCTGGAAACCGCCCGCTTAAGTCCCTCAGTGACATGCTAAAGGGAAAACAGGGCCGCTTCAGACAGAACCTTCTGGGTAAGAGGGTCGATTATTCCGGAAGATCGGTAATTGTGGTAAATCCCAACCTTGCCCTTGGCCAGTGCGGACTTCCTAAAAAGATTGCTCTTGAACTATTTAAACCATTTGTGATGAAGAAGCTTGTCGATGAAGGATATGCCCAGAATATAAAAAGTGCCAAGACCATGGTCGATAAGACAAGCGATGAGGTCTGGGACATACTTGAGGACGTCATAAGAAACCACCCTGTCCTTTTAAACAGGGCACCCACACTTCACCGTCTTGGTATCCAGGCATTCCAACCTATCCTTATTGAAGGAAACGCGATTCAGGTTCATCCTCTCGTCTGTACCGCGTTCAACGCGGACTTCGACGGTGACCAGATGGCTGTTCACGTACCACTTTCAGAGGAAGCACAGCTTGAAGCAAAAGAAATTATGTCGGCAAATAAGAACGTACTTAAGCCGGGTAGTGGGGAAGTAGTTACTAGTCCTCGGCAGGATATAATTTTAGGATGTTACTGGATGACTAAGATGGTTGATGGAGAAAAAGGTGAAGGAAAATACTTCCCAACTCCAAACAATGCTATTACCACATATGACTTCGGAGAAGTTGGCTTTCGTGCAAAAGTAAATGTACTTCCAACAGACAGTAAGAAATACGGTATTTTTGAAGGAAAACTGTTTGAAACTACAGTTGGACGACTGCTCTTTAACAGTGTACTTCCAAGTGACTATCCGTTTATTAATGACGAGATGACTAATAAGAAAATGTCTTCTCTTGTTAATGACCTGATTGAAAAGTATGGACTCTCACAGATTCCTGAGATTCTCGACAAAATTAAGGAATTTGGATTTAAGTACGCTACCCACTCAGGTATTACATTGAGTTTATCTGACCTTGTTATTCCAAAAGAAAAAAAAGCAATTATTGCTGTGGCACGAGAAAAGAGTGACACAATTATCTCCCAGTTTAATGACGGACTTCTTTCAGCTACTGAACGGCACCGAATGGCAGTTGAGGTTTGGTTAGGAGCTAAAAATGAGATTGAGGAACTTCTACCACAATCACTTGACCCTAATGGTTCTGTGAGCGACATGCTCCTATCTGGAGCTCGAGGTTCAACCGGACAGCTTTCACAGATGGCAGGAATGAAGGGACTTATTCAAAACCCTAAGGGTGAAACTATTGAGTTTCCAATTGTTGCATCTATGAAGGAGGGACTTTCTCCAATTGAGTACTTTATTAACACTCACGGCTCACGTAAGGGTATGACTGACACAGCACTTCAAACTGCTAAGGCTGGATATCTTACCCGACGACTCTTCGATGTTGCACAAGATGCGATTGTTTCAGAAGCTGATTGTAAGACAAAAGAAAGTGTACGGATTACACGAAAGAGTGCTTCAGGAATTCAAGTATCAGTAGCTCGTGATATTGGAGGACGGTATCTTGCTGAAAGTGTAACCGACTCTAAAGGGGAGGTTCTCTACAAAAAAGGAGATTTGATTGGAAATAAAGAAGCTCAAGAGATTGAGGATTCAGGGGCTGAAGAAGTATTTGTACGTTCTCCAATGACTTGTCGCTCAATACATGGAATCTGTCAGACATGTTACGGAATAGACCTCTCAAGAGGACTACTTGTAGACATTGGAGAAGCTGTAGGAACTATTGCTGCTCAAGCTATTGGTGAACCAGGAACACAGCTTACTATGCGTACGTTCCACGCCGGAGGTATTGCATCAGCAGGTGGAGACATCACACACGGACTTCCTCGAGTTGAGGAAGTGTTTGAGAAACGTTCCCCAAAGAACCCAGCTGTTATTGCACGAATTTCAGGAACTATAACTGACATTGTCGAGGAAGACGGAGAACGAATTCTTACAATTCTTCCAGATGAATCAAGTAAGGGGACTAAAAAGAAAGACATTGAGTACCCAGTTCACTTCTTACGAACACTAAATGTTAAGAAAGGAGACCATGTTGATAAGGGTCAAATTTTGACTGACGGTTCATTAGATATTGCAGACCTCTTTGCGTACGCAGGAAAAGAAGTTGCACAAGAATACATCATTACGGAAGCAACAAAAATCTATGAACTCCAGGGTGTAACTATTTCACGAAAACACATTGAAATTATTGTGAAGCAGATGTTTTCTCGTCGAAAAATAAAAACACAAGAAGGTTCAGTGCTTACAACTGGAGACGTCGTTGAAGAATCAGAATTCATTTCAGAAGTTAACCGACTTAAAGAGGAAGGAAAGGTAGTGCCTACTGCAGATGCGCTCGTCTTTGGAATTACCGAAGTCTCTTTATCACGAAAGAGTTTCCTTTCAGCATCTTCATTCCAACATACAACACGAATTCTTATTAACGCATCTGTTCGTGGAAGTATTGACCCATTGAGAGGACTTAAAGAAAACGTTATTATTGGACGTTTGATTCCAGCAGGAACAGGTTTCAAGGGTAGTCCGAAGGCTGAGATGATTGAGTCTCTTAAAAATGGAACTATAAACGATATAGAAACTGAAGAAGCGTAGAGCACTACTATAGAAGAGATTTGGAAGTTAGAAGTAATTCCTTTTACTTTCTCGAAGTACACATAAAGAAACTAATCTTATGTCCTCACCAGTAGAACAAATTAAAGAAAGGTTAAGCATTGTTGAGGTTGTTTCTTCATACATAAAACTCACAAAGGCTGGTAAAAACTATAAGGGGCTTTCCCCTTTTAGTAATGAAAAAACCGCCTCGTTTTATGTATCTCCTGAGCGGGATATGTACTACTGTTTTTCGACAAACCAAGGAGGAGACATCCTTACATTTGTTGAAAAAATGGAAGGGGTTGATTTTGCGGGAGCCCTTAAGATTCTTGCAGATAAAGCTGGAGTGGAGCTTGTGCATGAGAGTAGGGAAGTTCGCGACAAGAGAACACGTCTCTATGAAGCACTTGAAAAAGCGGTGAATTTGTACCACCTTTTTATCCAGCAGGATGATGAAGTGATGCAGTACCTTAAAAACAGAGGAATTACTGAAGAGTCAATTAAACGTTTCGAAATTGGGTACGCGAAGAACGACTGGCATTCTTTGCACGAGTACCTCAAAAAAGAGAAATTTTCAGACAGTGATTTAATTGACGCTGGTCTTATCAAAAAGATTGAACCAAAGGTTGAGCAGGGAGGGGCACACAAGCCACAAGAAAAGGAAGGAGACCGTTTCTACGACACGTTCCGTGGAAGAATCATGTTTCCAATACACGATAGTGCTTCCCGTGCCATTGCGTTCTCTGGTAGAATTTTACCCAAACTTGATGATGGCAAGACAGGAAAATATATCAACAGCCCTGAAACAGCTCTGTACAACAAGTCGAAGATTTTGTACGGGTATGACCTCGCAAAGGGTGGAATCAAGAAGTTTAACTTCTCAGTTCTTGTAGAGGGACAGATGGATGTTGTTATGAGTCACCAGGTAGGATATCCAAACACAGTGGGGGTTTCAGGAACCGCACTTACACGCGACCAACTCACGCTCCTTAACCGTCTCTCAAAGAATATTGTTATGGCGTTTGATGCAGATAGGGCAGGGGTAGCGTCTGCAGGAAAAGGTGCAGCACTAGCGCTTTCTATGGGTATGGATGTTAAAGTCGCACGTCTTCCTGAAGGAGTAGACCCAGCAGACCTAATACGTGAAGACAAGAATAAGTGGAAAGAAGCTATTAAGAACTCAGTACATATCGTTGAGTTCTATATAACACAGCTTAAAAATGCAGGATATGACGACAGGAAGTTTAAATTAGCAGTACAAGAAACCGTCCTTCCGTTTGTGGTTCAAATTAAGAACACAATAGACCAGGCTCATTTTATTCAGCTAGTGGCGAGAGAGACTGGGACAACAGAAGACGTTATACGCTCTGAAGTAGAGCGTATGGGAAGTGATATTAATAATAATCAAGAAAGAGTAGTTGATACACCGGAGACTGTCCAGGAAGCACCAAAAAGGGATTCTGTAGAGATGAAGTTAGCACAGATAATTGTGTGGCAGGAATCCCTACCAGAACCAGCGATAGATGTTGAAGCTGTCAGAAACTCATTTGAAGCAGTGGTGGGGGAGGACCACATGAAAGAGCTGTTAAATATACCGGAAGAAAAGAAACAGCAAAATATTTTTAAAATTGAACTGCTCTACGAAAAAGATCAACTGCTCAAGGAAGATGTCGATGAATTACTTCACCATCTTACCTACCGGTTGACGAAAGAAGAGCTCCAGGAAACGATAGAGGCTCTAAGGAAAGCAGAAGTACAGGGAGATGATGACGTATCGTCCACACTGCTTAAGAAGAGCCAGGAAATTGCAGAGAGATTAAAGAAGTTTGTCAGTAAATAACATAAGCAACATAGTATTAATTAAAAGAAACGTGTAACATTGTATAATAAAAATCATTATGGCCCCAAAGAAAAAAGTAGTAAAAAAAGTAACAAAGAAACCTGTGAAGAAAAAAACACCCAAGAAGGTTGCAAAGAAAAAAGTAGTAAAGAAACCAGCAAAGAAGAAGGTGGTAAAAAAGGCACCTAAAAAAGCGGTGAAGAAAAAAGCTCCTGCTAAGAAAAAAGCACCTGCAAAAAAGAAAGTAGCTGAAAAACGAAAGAGCCAAAAGAGCATGGAAACAAAGGCTGCAAGACTTACTGCTAAGGGGCGTGAGCGTGGATACATTACATATGACGAGATTCTTAAAGAATTCCCAAAGATTGAAGAAGACGTATTTTTCCTTGAGGAGATGTATGAGAGATTCTCTACAGCAGGTATTGATATTCTTGAAGGAGGAGGGCTTATGGGCGGGAAAGAGGGTGAAGAGGAGCTTATGGACAAGAAGAACCTCTACCGTAGAACAGACTCTTCATATGACTCAATCCAAATGTATCTTCGAGAGATTGGACAGTACCCACTACTTAATGCACAAGAAGAACGTGATTTTGCAAAGCGAATTGTAGATGGTGACATCGAAGCGGTTAACCTACTCGCACGTGCAAACTTACGATTGGTAGTCTCTATTGCGAAGAAGTACGTAGGACGAAGTCCTGACCTTACGCTTCTTGACCTTATTCAAGAGGGAAACATTGGGCTCTTTAAGGCAGTTGATAAGTTTGACTACACAAAGGGGTACAAGTTCTCAACGTACGCAACGTGGTGGATTCGTCAGGCGATTACACGAGCACTCGCTGACCAGTCACGAACGATTCGTATCCCCGTTCACATGGTTGAGACAATCGCAAAGTACAAACAAAAAGTTCGTCAGTTAAGTCAGGACCTTGGACGTGACCCACTTCCAGAAGAGATTGCAGTTGAGATGGGACTCGACGTTGAAAAGATTCACAACATTGAAAAAATTAATCACGACACCGTTTCTCTTGAAAGTCCGGTAGGGGATGAGGGAGAAGACAAATCAACCCTCGGAGACTTTATTGCAGACGACAAGATTCTTTCTCCAGACCAAGAATCAGCACAGCGAATCCTCGCAGACCAAGTGAAAGAAATCCTCGGAGAGCTTTCACCAAAGGAGCGAAAGATTCTTGAAATGCGTCATGGGCTTGAAGACGGAATCTATCATACACTTGAGGAGGTAGGAAAGGAGTTTGGAGTAACCCGTGAACGTATTCGACAGATTGAAGCAAAAGCACTTGAAAAAATCCGAAACCACGACCGCGCAAACCAGTTACGGAATTACTAAGCATGTACTTGTATACTTGACAAATCTATGGTACTATGTTCATGTGGATAACTTTGTAGCCTTTAGATATAAGTAAAAAGGTACAATATAAACAATACATAATCTTTTATATGAACTTCATTAATTATTTTTTTCATTTTGGCAACAATAAGGAATCTAAGAAGGTCACCTCTTCTGTAAGTGGACGTGTTATTAACAGCGCGTATATTCGACGTACTAAAGAGATTCATTCCCTTCAAGAATATGACCAAGGAAAGAAAAATATAGATGCACCAAATTTCAGAAACAATTTGTCTCGTTTACAAGAAACTACATAAGGAAGGACATGTAAATTTCCCACTGTATCGAAAGCAAAGACTTGCTATAGATTCTGTTGTAAAGACTGTAAATGCTAATTATTTTGGTGTTGAGCGTTTTCCTACTGCTGAGGATAGGGCTGTAGCTTATTTGTGTTTTATTATTAATGACCATCCTGTAACAGATGGAAATAAGAGGTTGTCTATCTTATGGTTTGAAATTTACTGCCAAATAAATGATTTAAAGCCTGATACATCAGAATACGGACTTGATGTATTGGCTGTTGGTATAGAAAAGACAGATATAGAAATGGATCAACTCATACAAGTGGTCAAGAGCATTTTATTTATTTAAAACTTAATTTCTACAAATTATAACCTTCCTGACCTCTTTGCTATAATTACTCCATGAAGCAGAAAAAGACTCTTAAAAAACCACCAATAGAGCATTGGAGCTATTCGTCGCTCATGGCGCTGATGAGGAACCCTTTGACGTGGTATAAGCGCTACGTTGAGAACGTACGCGATATGCCGTCTGGTCCCGCATCGTTTATTGGTAGAGCTGGGCATACCGCCCTTGAGCATTTCTATAAAGGAGCATCTAAAGAAGAAGCTACAGAGCGTGGACTTGTATACATGCGAGATATACCTGATTTCGAAATTGATTTTGGAAGTGCAAAGTCAAAACTAGCGCAACGGAAGAAACGAAAGAGTATGGAAGCTGAATACCTCAAAGCTGTTGGGTTCTACCTTAAACGTGCACCGAGGTACAACGTAGTTGGTGTTGAGGCTGTTGGTCTTGCAGAAGTAGAAGGACTCGCACTCCCGATAAAAGCAATTTCAGATTTAGTTGTCGAGTCAAAGGAAGACAAGAATGCGCTTGATATTGTTGACCATAAATTTGTTGCGTCATTTAGTAAACTTGGTGCTAACAAGACACTCTTTGTGATGCAGGCAATTTTTAACTACTACACAGTCAGCCAGTTGTACGAGAAGCCCGTAAAGCGATTCATTATCCAAGAGTGTAAACGCTCAAAGAACAAAAATGGTTCATCTCAGATGCGGAAGCACATCATTCACTTTGATGAGTGTAGGGAAGAGTTTGTTTTGTTCCACAGGCTCATCAATGACGCAACAGCGGAAATAACCCGTCCACGAATATACCTCCCAAACCCGTCTGACATGTTTGAAGGGGAGAACTCATTTGATATCTATCGCCTCGGTCTTGTTGATGAGGAATAAGAACATACAAAAAAACAACAAGGTGACCTTGTTGTTTTCCGTGGCTCTATTAAGCCGTTTAAAACCTTATTGAGTAGGGACAACAGGAACTGTCTCGTTTCCTGAATCATTAAGAAGAGTTTCTACCACTCGGCGCATTGCTTCAATAGGTTGAGCTCCTTCAATTGGCGCTTGTTGGTCGCCAACAATGACTATATTGTGCGGAGTTCCTCGTCCTCCTGCAGCTACGACTTCATCGTACTGTGCTTGTACTTTGTCAGCGTGACGTCCTGAATTAAGACATGTTTTAAATGCTACTGGGTCAAGTCCAACTTCAGCTGCAATAATAGGGAGTTGACTAAGGTCGAGTCCATTATTTGATGGAGTTACTTCAAAAAGTCTATCTGCATAATCCCAGAATCCTTGGTTGCCTCCGAGTTCAGCCGCACACTCGGTTGCTTCTGCTTCCTTTGCTGCCTTTGAGTGAAGTTGTGCGATAGGGAAATGTCGGTATACCCACGCAACATCTCCTTGTGCCCCATACTCATCAATAATCTGTTGGAGTACACCGTGAAAATCTTTACAGAATGGACACTCAAAGTCTGAGTATTCTACAATGACTACTTTTGCATTAGGGTTTCCTATAATATGGTCAGATGCGTTAACCGCAGGAACACCTGATAGTTTTTCTACAACCTGGTCCAGTGGGCCAGATTCTTTGTTAGTAAAGTAAAGTGCTCCTGCAATAAGTGCTCCTGCAATAATGATAGCCACTGGGATGGTGTAATTTTTTTTATCTCCATCCACCTCCATATCTTCTTGAGCATACTGATAATCGTTTTGTTCGGTAGTGTTTTCTTCCATATGTGTCTTATGTTTATAAAGAATAATTAACTAATGTAAAACTAGTGTATCATATATAAAATAATCAAAACATATGGATATTATCTCAGGACTTATACTTGGTCTCGTACAAGGCCTTACCGAATTTTTACCTATTTCTTCTTCAGGGCACCTTATTTTGGTGCGTGAGGTGTTAGGAATGCAAACAGAATTTGGACTCTCAGTTGACGCGGTATTACAGCTCGCAACATCACTCGCAATTTTACTTTATTTTTGGCGTGACTTTTGGGGTTTGACAGTGTCCGCATGGAATTGGCTTCGTGGGCATACGATTCCTTCAGAAAACCGAATCCTTATAGGAGCACTTGTATTAGGTACTATTCCTGCAGTTATCTTTGGTCTTTTACTTGAAGATATTATGGCAACTTCGTTTAGAAATGCTGAACTTGTTGCATGGACACTTCTTCTTGGAGCAGCACTCTTCTGGGTTGCTGAGCGACTCTCAAAGAAAGCGCAAGAACTTAACCTTAAGAGGGGATTCTGGATAGGAATGTTTCAGGCTCTTGCACTCATTCCTGGTATGTCGCGCTCAGGTATGACGATTGCAGGTGGGTTACTGTTAGGGCTATCTCGTGAACAAGCGACTCGGTTTGGGTTTATGCTTGGCTTTCCGATTATCTTTGGTTCAGGTATGAAAAAGACACTTGAACTCGGCTCAAGTCATGGTCTTGTCGAGCTTGGTTTACCACTTCTATTAAGCGCAGTAACCGCATTTGTTGTTGGGATTGTAGCGATGCACTTTATGGTGCGGTACCTCAAAAATCACTCCCTTAATATCTTCATAGTTTACCGAATAGTACTGGCTGTCTTGGTACTTGTCTTTATTGCATAAAAAGAGAAAGCCGCCCTGTAACATATCGGGCGGCCTTTCAGGTGTCTTTGTTTACCGGGCGTGCAGCATTAAGAAAGGAAGTAGACTGTCTTGACCATAATCTGCAAGGAGTGTTTTCCCTTTTATGACGCAATACTGATGAATGGGCCATAAATCAAGCCGGGTATCACTTTTTAACGCACGATGTAGGACGTGTTGATTCACCTCTTCTTGTGTTGCTGGTTTTCCAACAAGTTGGACGTTAATCAACCAGAAAAACGAGAAGATGGTGGGTACTAAAATATCACTCCTTCCACATTTCTTAAAGTTTCTGTATTCTGTGCGATTGGCAATAATCCCTGGAATAAGAAACTGCACACACCCACGAGCCATAACTTTGTCGTAAGTGAGTAATCTTGATTGAATCTTCTTACCAAAGAAATGTCTGAAAATCCGAATAAACGGTCGGAATGGGTGAATGATAGCGATTTTGAATGCGTATTTATTGGTCAGTATAACAAATCGAGTTTCTCCATATGCAAATCGCATAAAAGTATCCTCCAGTAATTTTCTATTGCGACGGTATTTCTATAAGAATATTAACACGAAAAAATTACTGTGTCAATTTCTTTGACCTCACTTCGTCCAGTGATTTCCTCTATGGAAAGGATGAAATCGGGACATAAATTCGATATAGTCGCTACGCTCGTTATCTCATTTAAAATGGAAGGGAATGTGTCATTGAAGCCCCGTCTTCGTTTTTGGTCTCCCATTCTGTCGTATCAAGTTTTATCTCTTTCTTATCTGAGAGATCCATATAATTAACCGCACCATTTTTCAGAGCATAGTCATAAACCTCTTTTGTAATACGGACATCATCAAGACAGTATTTTCGAATTTTATCTATCTCACCAGATTTCCACCACTTAACCGCATCAAGCCCGTGACCGCTCTTTTTCTCACCCAAAGTTCCTTCTGCAACAGAGTTAAGGCGAAGACGTCTTCCAAATGATTCTTTGATTTTTGTAAGAATATCTAAACTTTTAATTCGAGTTAAATCCCCGTGATAGTATTTGTTGAGTAGAGGAATATCAAAGCTGTCTGAGTTATATCCAATCAATAAGTCAGTCTTCTCTAATATGGGCCAAAGTTGTGACAGCTCTTCTTCAAGATAAGAGTGGTAAGAATCATTTTCATAATCATATATACAGACAATGGAAATCTCTAGTGCAAGCGCACCCCCTTCTCCTATAGCGTCTTTTGTTTCAATATCAAAAACTACTTTTCTCATACAGGAATTATTATTAGATTTTAGAGAATATGTAATCTGCTACCGCGTCTTCTTTAAGTGTTTTCTCTTCGCCACTTTCGAGGTGTTTGATAGTGAACGATTCATTTTTTATTTCATCTTCCCCAATACAGATAACAAATGGGATACCCTTTTTATTGGCTATCTTAATTTGGTCGCCAACCTTTTTATCAGAAAGCGCAACCTCAACGTTTATGTCTTGCTCCCTGAGAGCTTGTGCGAGTTTTTGAGCATACTCTTTTGCACTTTGAGTAAGGGTACAGAGGAAGAGCTCAGTTCGTGCATTGTACGGCGGTAGAAGGTCATGCGTCTCAAGGAAATCTCTGATAGTCACGTCACCCATACCAAACCCAACTGCAGGAATCTTATCTCCACCAAAGAGGGAAAGTAAGTTGTCGTATCGGCCTCCACCAAATAGTGACCGGTTATTTTCAGATGACGTATCAAATACTTCAAATACAACTCCTGTGTAGTAGTCAAAACCACGAACAATAGAGGTGTCGATGACTGCATTAGTGACACCAAGGTTTTTTAGTTGAGAAAGTACCAACTCAAGATTAGAGCTACTGCTTGTGCTTTCGAGTTTTTCAACGAATGATTCTGACTGTTCTCCAAGAATTGCTTTGAGTTGTGTATCAAAATCATCAATCTTTGCACGTTTATCAAGAAGACGCATTACCTTAGCTTGTACTTCCTCTGAAGTTTTAAGTTCTTCAAATATTGAGGTAAGAATTGAACGGTCGCTCATTCGTATTTCAAAATCATTATCTTCTGCGCCGAACGCTTTCATAAGAGAAGAGGCAAGTGAGATAATCTCAACTTCTGCGTCTAGTTCTGAAACCCCAAATAAATCAGCGTTAAGTTGCCAGTGTTCTCGAACACGTCCACGCTGCGGTCGTTCATATCTAAATACATTAGGGATTGAGTACCATCGAAGCGGGAAGGTGAGGTCGTGGCGTTTCCCTGCAACCATTCGAGCAAGTGTTGGGGTCATTTCAGGACGGAGTGTTACCTCACGACCCCCACGGTCAGTAAATGTATATGTTTGCTCGTTTACAATTTCATCATTCGTTTTGCTTTGGTAGAGTTCTGTCGGTTCAAGAATAGAGGCGCTGTACTCTGAGTAGCCAAAGGATTCAGTCACACGGCTCATGGTGTCAAAAATATACCGCTCGATCTGCATATCTTGAGGATAGAAGTCTCGTACGCCTTTATAAGGCTCTGTGCTTAGTTTTTTCTGCTGATTGTCTTCGGTTGCCATAATGGGCTTAATTGTAGCGAAAAATCTACGTAAAATCTAGGCTTACATTGATAGACGATTTTCTTTTGTTTTAGTGTCAATATGCCCAAGTATTTTTCTTTTGACACGCTCAGGATTTGCTACTCCTTTAATGAGGAATTCCTCACTTTCTCCTGCTGTTTGTACATGGACATCACCAAATTCAAGGACAGTCGCGACTATACCATTTACTTCAAACGTAACATCCTGAATACGTTCTATTCGAAGTGTTGATACTTCGCGGTTAAAAAGTCCTTTTTGGTCAATGTTAACAACACGGTTACTCGTTACAATCCAGATATCAAGATAGTAGTCAGTCCACACGGAAAATAACTTTGCCCACATAAGAAGCGTCCATGTACTCGAAAGGAAGAACGTCAAAGATGTACCTGTGTGTGGTAAATTGACTCCTAGCTGACCAACCGCTAATTTCCATACAATAAAAGGTGCGAGGTATAAAAAGAGTATCCCAACAGAATCAGTAAATAATAAGAACCAATGCTTTCGTGCTTTAATATCTATTTGTTCTCCTTCTTGTAGATGTAGCATAGTTTAAGAGAGTAATGAGGCAAACGAAATAATCATAGTAACTAATATAACTCCACTTACGACAGAGTAGATAATTGTGGCAAGAATAGAGGTTAAGATATTCATACCGTAGCGAAACCAGTGATAGATGAGGAAGATGCTGTAAAAAAGGAATACAAGAACGACACCCAAAAACACATACCACAATCCATCAGTTCCAAAAGAGGAAAGAATAGGGAACAAGAAAAATTCGCTACCTAATTCATTTGCTTGTGTCATTACTTATTATCTTCTCATAAAACGGGACAAAATTCTATATACATATGTTAACCGTAGTGTTCATATGATATACTCTGCTTTCTGTATGAAAAAAGTTTTTGATAAAAAAGATTTTGCAGTGATTCGTGCTCGAAAAGGCGCGGGATTGGGATTGGTGGCTAAGCGAGATTACAAGAAGGGGGATTTTGTTATTGAGTACACTGGCCCTGTCATTACTACCGAACAAGCAAATGGAAAAGGAGGGAAGTATCTTTTTGACATTAATTCTAAATGGACTATAGATGGTGCTTCTCGCAGTAACCTTGCACGGTATATCAATCATTCATGCAAACCAAA
>JABMNX010000013.1 GCA_013204405.1 Candidatus Kaiserbacteria bacterium
ATGACGAGGTCCCAAGTTCGAGTCTTGGCATCCGCACAAAAAATTGAAACACAGACGAGGTCTCAGGTTCGAGTCTTGGCATCCGCACGCAGCCCAGGAAGAAATCTATAAGATTCTGAGGTAAAAGGTGCTTTCTGGTTATCTTTAGGAGTGATTTCCTTCAAGTACGCCAACGTGACTCATTAAAAGAATAATCTATATTACGTTATACATAATAAATGGAATACTTAATAGTCTTTATATTATTGGTTTTTTCGGCAATGTTTTCAGGTCTTACACTCGGGCTTATGAGTTGGGATGCTCAAGAGTTGAAACGTAAGGCAGATTCAGGGGATCGTGATGCTGCAATGATTTACCCAGTAAGAAAAGACGGTAACTTATTGCTCACAACTCTCCTTATTGGAAACGTGTTGGTAAACTCGCTACTCTCTATATTTATTGCTTCACTTACTGCCGGCATTTTAGCTGTTGTAGTTGCGACGTCTCTTATTGTTATGTTTGGGGAAATACTCCCACAAGCAATATTTAACCGAAGCGCTATTTATTTTGGTGCACGTCTCGTGTGGCTTGTTCGTATATTTATATTTTTATTATATCCAATTGCAAGACCGATTAGCATAGCCCTTGATAAAGTACTTGGAAGAGAGTTACCAAACGTGTATTCAAAGCAAGAACTAGTAAAGCTTATAGAGGATCATGAAGATTCCCACCATAGTGATGTTGATGAAGATGAGGAACGTATCATTACAGGAGCTCTCACTTTCTCTGACAAAAAAGTTGGTGATATTATGACACCGCGAACAGTGGTACATTCATTTGATGTTATTGATGTAGTCGACGAGCCACTCCTGCAAGAAGTCCGAGAATCTGGACTCTCACGTTTCCCAGTATACAGGGGAGATATAGACACAATTGTGGGAATGTTATATTCGTCACAGTTAATTGGGGCTGATAATTTAAAAGCAAAGGTAGGGGATATTGCAAAACAAGAAGTTCATTTCATCCAAGAGGACATGAGTCTTGATAATGCCCTTGAAATGTTTTTAAAGACACGAAAGCATCTAAGTATTGTTAAAGATGCTTTTGGTGGTGTCGTGGGCGTGCTTACTCTCGAAGATGTACTTGAAGAGATTATATGTTCAGAAATCATAGATGAGAGAGACGTACATACAGATATGCGGGCGTTTGCGCTTAAGGATGCAAAAAGATAATGTGTAATGAGCTTGGAGCTATATAGTTATTGCCACATATATTCTTGAAGGAAACAAAGTCGCACCACAAGGGCACTTCTATTTTAATAGTCGTTTCACTCCTTTAAAATAAGTCGCCCACAAGTTTTTAAAACCATTTAACTCCACCCCCAAATTTAAGTATAAAAACAGAAATCGCCCAATCGGACGAAATCCGTTGGACGAAGTAGGTATAACCATTTTATTGGCGAACACTTAGGACTGCTGTAGGGTCAGCCCCTAACTCCTGATAATCTTTAACACCTTCCTCATCAGAAATTCGACCATCTTTCCAGTAAGTCTCAAGAGCTCCGAGTATGTAGAACTTAGCACTTTCCCGTTCACCGTCTAACAGAAGCTCCTCCACCTTGTCTTGGGCGGTTTTGCTTAAATATTTTTCGGCAAGTCTGGTAATGACTTCATCTTGTTCACACATATCAGTCCAGGAAAATTCAAAAAAAGATAACAAAAGAGATCAGTCACCACCAATCCAATGAGAAATAGAGTCAGATTTCAGTAAAAGTTCTCTTTTTACTAGACTTTTCCTAGTAGTAGCCCTTCCCAGAAAAAAGTACAAAAGTTATAATATAATAAAGGTTATGAAGAATCAGCATGGAAAATTAACATACATAAGTTTATTTAGTAGTGCCGGTGTTGGGTGTTATGGATTTTCCAAAGAGGGTTTTGATTGTGTTGCGACTGTTGAACTAATTAATAGACGTCTAGAAGTACAGAGACATAACAGCAAATGTTTATATCCAAGTGGATATATAGCAGATGATATTACTAAAGAATCAGCAAAAGAAAAAATATTTTCTGAAATTGATCTTTGGAAATCAAAAAAAGGACTCAAAG
>JABMNX010000002.1 GCA_013204405.1 Candidatus Kaiserbacteria bacterium
CCTTTGAATTATTTAAAAAATAATCAAATACATCATACGAAGCTTCTACTCCATTACTAGTGTATACATCTTGAATGAGTGAAAGCATGCAATCAACCCCCTCTTTTTCAATACATGAGTCAGCAGCCTCCACATACAACAATGACGACACCGGCTTGTGCCACACAATAAAAAATATAAAAAGTAAGAGAATACAGGTAATGAGTATCTTTAATTTAGATGTATTCATAATCACTGAGCTTCAACTGTTATTGTACCGCGATAATATGCACGAATATGGTCGTGATAATTCCATACACCAGTTCTCAAAAACTGAAATGACCACTCTCCACCAGGAGGGACTGGCTCTAAAGCATCAAACTCTGGATAAATAGTGTGACTAGGGTGGAGATTTGACGCTGGCCAGAATGGTTTATCTAACCCATTTTTAAACACCACAATGTCTCCCTGAATAATGGTTAAATCTTGGGGCTTAAAGCCATCTTCATGTAGTGTTACTACGTGTACTCTACTGGATTCGTTAAGACTTGATGATAATGGTAACTCGGTGTTTTTTTCTATCTTAAAAAAGAAGAAGCCCGTAATTATACACAGACCAATAAAAGCAAGTACTGTTAATTTAGATAGTTTATTCAACTTCCACATTGACGGCATTATACCACGTGAGATTCTAAAATTTTATTATCACCGAACTCTATATATGAAATCCCAGAACCTTTTTTCTCCTTTTAGTTTTGTATCACTTGAATTAGCATCAACAGTTACTACTCGTTCCATAGTATGTGGAAACAGACCAAATATAGTGACTTTCTTAGAAGTAGTAACCTTATAAACTGTCCTTCCTTTTTCGACAGTTAACCTAACAAACAATATTGCCTCAGGTGACTCTAGCCTAGATATAGCATCTTGAGCTGTTACACCAATTAGTCCTATTGTCGCTGTATTTAATAAAACCTTGTCGTCTATGTATGTTATTCCCTTAAGTTTATCTGCAGAAAAGATAAGACCGTCACTTGTTTCAAATATTTTTTCTATATCAATATTAAGTTCTTCTATAAATTCTTCTGTGAGCTCTTCTGTAGATTCCTCTGTAGATTCCTCTGCATCAACTAATACATAATTTATCGGGTATTCTGTTTCCTCTGCAAGGATTTCTTCTTGATACTCAACAGCCTCCTCAGCTTCTTCTGGTTTTTCTTTAACCACCACTTTTGGTTTTGTGACAGTGGGTGTAATTTCCTTTACCTTTGGTTTAGTATTTTTTAATACTTCAACAGAAATATTGTTTAGCTGACAGTACAGATTACCGTCAATAGTGTACAAATCATGTATCCCCTCTTCTATATTTATTTTCTTAAAATCTATCTCTAGATTATTTGCATCAAGTATAGTAACTCCACTATTTATATGTGTACCATCTAATCGTAACGACAATCGTGGAGTAAAGTGTTCTCCTTTAAGAATCAACTTTTCACCATTATATACAGTTGCATCAACCTTAAATATGCTGCAGGAACCGCCATATATCTTTCCTATCAAGTCTCTCACATTAAGATAGCTGAGGTCTGACTGTAATATCATGTCTATTACTTGGTAATTCTTTAAACTGCCCTGTTTCCCTCTCATCAAAGCAACAGTCGCGCTAACTATGGGGGCAGAAAATGACGTACCGCTTTTATATGTATAACTATCTCCATCTTCATACATTGGCACTGAGGTACTAAAAATCCTTTCACCAGGAGCCCATACATCTACATACTTACCGTAGTTGCTCCAACTAGTTTGAGCTCTTTCTTTTCTCTTGAGGGCACCAACCCCTAAAACAGTATTAATACCATGTACATCATTGGAAACAGGAGATACTTTAACAAAATCAAGATTTTGCCCAACAGTACCCGCGCCACTTGGGTCTCCATTTCCAGCTGCAGCAACCAAAACTACGTCTTTACTGTATGCATACTGTATAGCATCATCATACTCAGATGAATATCCTAAATACCCCTCAGACCCTAAACTTAAATTTATTACACCGGCGCCGTTGTCCGTAGCGTATCGTATCGCCTTTCCAACAGAACTTCTTCCACAACCAGAGTCGCACACAATCAGTGACATTATTTTTGCTTGTGGAGCTATTCCAACAATACCTATCTCATTGTGAGCTGCTGATATAATACCGGCGACGAAAGTTCCATGACTACCCTTAGGGGCCATATTAGAATTGTTGTCGATAAAATTCCATCCATAGTAATCATCTACATACCCATTGTTATCATTATCAATATTATCACCAGGTATCTCCTTTATGTTAATCCAGCTACTGTGAGATAAATCAGGGTGTTCCTGCCACACGCCATCATCAATAACAGCCACTATCACGTTGTCTCCTCTTAACCCAACAATAGATGGAACAAATGAATAGTAGTCGACTAATGACAAGTATTGTTGTTGTTCAGAATAATACTCATCACTAAAAGACGCGTGAATATCAAGTGGAATACTAACGACCACTAAAACGCAGATTATTTTAAAAAATAGACTTGCCCACTTTTTCATTAGTAGAATTATAGCATTTCATATACCCAAGCTCACTCATTTTTCTTCTAGGAATGAAGAAAAATATCGCTCCGCTTGTCACTGAGGCACGAAAGCAAAGCAGTTTGCTTTCTATAAGAAAAAACCACGCAAATGAAATTGCGTGGATTTTTCTTATGCCTCTGTGATGCCACAGCGTGGCTTTCAGAACTTGTATCACAAGGAGATTATATCAAGAGTTCCATTCAAAATCTCGAAGAATTGCTTATTCCTACCACATAAGTTATATATGGACTTATGTTAGGGTATTCAACAAAACCTTGACATAACCGCTGAAAGTGCTATAATTGTACATAGTTCTTTGCAAATCAAGGTTCAAAATATTAGACGAGCATTTTGTGTATCAGTACTGGTATATAAAATGTTCGTCTCATTCTGAATGGACATAACTCAACAATATAGGAGAGTATTGCGATGACAAATCGTGTAGCTCACAGCAAAACGAGTGATTTTTCGCTCGGTCAAAACAACGAGTTCATTGCCGAGTTTGGTCGTCAGGGTGGAAACCCCGACCTGCTTCAGGCACTCATCGAAAACAAAGCACGGATGGTCCGTGTAGTCGCTATCGCACGAGGAGACGAGACACCCAAGGGTTATGCTCTTGCCACACTCATCCTCGGTGACGATTTTATCTCACACGAGGACGTGGCGAATGCTTACGGGTTCCACTACTCGGACGAGCAGGTGGAAGCGTTTACTGACACTCTGCCAGACGAGAAAACCCTGCAATGGCTTCGTTCCAACGGCTATATGCTCGTGGCGACACCGACGACCGACACGAACCTACTTCAGGTCCGTGACCTCGACAACCAACTTTTCTACTCCAAGTCGGAGGGCTGGTATACCGAGAGCCAACACACGTTCTCCCGTGAGGACGTTGTGAAAGCGGGTCAATGGCTGATGGTCCGCAAGGAGCCGTACCCCAACTCTTGTAGCAAGAACTGGGGCGAGCAACAGAAACTTCTCACCGAAGTCGAGTACGTCCCGAACGCCCCCGAAGTGGCATACGCCGTTACCGCCTACTACAAGGTGCGTGGCGTCTATCTGCTGAAAGGTGTTTATGTTCGCACTTCGTCTGTCGATGCGGTCGGTGGCCACGTCGACGTCGGTGGCTTCGACGAGGACGGTCTCCGCGTCGGCAGCTGCTGGCGCGGCTGCCGTTTCGGTTGCTTCGGCGTTTCGTCTGCTCGGAAATGAACCTTGAGTACTTGAGGACTTGAACCTCTCGTATTCTTGAACCTTTATTGGGCGAAGCCCTCGCCCAATCTGGACCCCTTCCGTTTATTCGGTCGGGGTCCTTCTTTTTATGCTAAAATGATAATACTTGCTCGTGTAGGTGCGACTATTGGTTTCGTCTCGCAAGTGTTTCTGCTTGAAACATTGCCAGAGTATTTTTGTCTACTGGATAAAAGTAGTGTGCAATTCAAGATAGGGATTTTATTTCTTGTCTGTTTCTAATAGAGGTCTTATTTGTTATTTCAAATAGGTGCTCTTGGATAAAATACAGGAGTGAGAAGATGCCTTATTTCCAATAAGAACTATACTCGAGCTCTGGTGGCACGGACAGAGACAGACATATTTCTGCGGACGGTAACCACGTCAACGTCGGTAACTTCGACGAGGACGGTCTCAACGTCAACAACTACTGGGACGAAAACCGTAACGGTAACATCGGCGTTTCGTCTGCTCGGATATATAATCTTTACGGCAAATGCTCCCATAATACGGAGCATTTTGCTTTAGCTTTTTACTTGCTTTATCCATCCACCGAGCATTCTCCCTATTTCATCTACTCTATTTTGAAGGTCTTCGTATTTATTGAAATCTATGATTTCTGTATCTTTTGCTAATCGGGTAAATACACGAGTTACATTCAGATTGTGGCTAACTTCTTTCAGCACTGGTAGTTTTTCACTTTTAGTCATAGAACTTGCACGAAGTATTCCTTCAAGCACTTCAAGAGTACTATTCTCTAATCTCTGCCACAAAGTATGTCTATCTTGTTTTGCAACTTTTATACGAAGCTGATGTAATAGCTTGTATAGTTCATAGCTTTTCTTGAAAATTGGTATATCAAAATCGTCCATAATAAAATGTCTATTAGTTTATATAAAGAAATAACCTCTATCAAAAACCTCTTTCAAGCGTGGAAGGAGTTTCGAAGAGGAAAAGGTAATAAAAAAGATGTGCTCGAGTTTGAATATCATCTTGAACAAAATATCTTTCAGCTCCATAGAGATTTGAGAGACAAAAAGTATGAGCACGGACCGTATAAGAGTTTTTATATTACTGACCCAAAACGAAGGCATATTCATAAAGCCATTGTTAGGGATAGAGTTGTTCATCACGCTATATACAAAACTTTTTATCCAATCTTCAATCCAACTTTTATCGCAACTTCTTTTTCTTGTAGATTTGGTAAGGGTACTCATAGAGGTGTTCTGTGGCTCGCAAAATCTATTAGAAAAGTTAGCAAAAACCATACAAAGCCGTGCTTCATTTTGAAATGTGATATTCGAAGATTTTTTGATAGTGTGGACCATAATGTATTGATTGCTATTTTGAATAAACGGATTAGAGATAAAGAGGCGAGACATTTGTTAGATGAGGTGGTTCGTGGCTTCTCTTCTGGTTCATCTAATCTCTTCGAGAAAGTGGGTCTACCTATTGGAAACCTGACATCTCAACTCTTTGCGAATATCTATATGAATGAGTTTGACCAGTTCATAAAGCAAGATTTGAAAGTAAGATATTATGCAAGGTACACAGACGACTTTGTTATTGTTTCTGAAAGTGAGCAATACTTGAAAGATATTCTGAAACCAATAGCTGACTTTCTTGATACGGAGCTGAAACTCTTACTTCACCCACATAAAGTTTCTATACAAAAGTCGCATAATGGTGTTGATTATCTTGGTTATATTGTCTTACCTCATTACACACTTCTACGCACCAAAACAAAGAATAGGATTTACAGAGGGCTTTCAAGAAAGGTTATGGAGTATAAGAACGGTAAGGTTGAAAAAGAAGCCGTTGAACAATCTCTCCACTCTTATTTGGGAACTTTATCTCACGCCAATGCTCACAAAATCAGTGAGGAACTGAAGAATACTTTTTGGTTTGAGATAAATGACTAACCATCCTTGTCCCCAGTTATTTTTTCGAGTACTTTTTGTTGATGCGAAAGAACTGTTCCGTTGAAGATAATATGATAGTCAAAGTTAGAGTTGAGGTCTTTGAACTCGCCAAACCCAAGCTCCTTCATTAGAGGGTTACTTGTTATCTCATTTTTTGATAGTTCTCCTTTCTCGAGACGCTTCTTTTCTGCTTTATAAGTTAGCTCTTCAGCTCCACTTTTTACCTCAAGTACTAAATGTCGACCAAAAGATGTCTCGATAAGAAAATCTGGAAAATACTTTGATAGTTTATTACCACCCTCAATAAGGTTCTCTTGATAGTCAAAGTAAAACTCATTATGCTTTTCGTTTGTTATACCTCCAGTAAAATACACATCTTTCACACACTCACCTTCTTTTAGGTGAGAACGTAGATAGTGGAACATTTCCAGTTCATCTTTACTGTCAAAGTTATAAGGGTTTACGTGAAAGCCGAAGTGAGATGTTCTGCCATCTTTTTCTTCTTGCTCACGATAAACCACTAAACTCTTTGCAAACGCTTCTTCGTCACTCTCTTGGAGCTCTCTTTTGACATTGATTTTGAATGGAAATGCTTTAGTTAGCTCGAGAGTTTCTTCTTTGATTGTTTCATTTTTCTTATATTGCATTGCTTGAGAAAGTATCTGGTCGACAGTTCCGTGTATTACCAGATAGTTCTTCTCTACAGCTTTGACAAGTGCCTCTCTGCTGATTTTATTAGCTTCCAAAACTTTATTGATTTCGACAAACGTTAGATGAGTTTTTTGTTGGATGATTGCCACAATGTCATAAAAACCAAACACTCTCGGATGTATTTCAACAGCATCAGATTTCACTGTTACAGGGTCCTTGTAGATAGCTCTACCATTGGAGCTCAAAGAAATCTCTCGTTCTTGAATGATGGGTATAAGCTTTTTTTCTGGTACTTTTTTGAGGTCAATTTTTATTTTTTCTGATGATACCTTTTGTGATGAAAGTATCTCCACAAGTTTACGTTTTACTTTTACCGTACGTTTTTTCTCCACAATCAAATCAACTTGCACCTCATTTTGTTGCTTACCAGTGATTTGAGATATATCTGTATTGAAGTTGTTTTCAAGCTCACGATTTAGTACACGGTAGTTTTCATCAGAAAGAAATACCCGAGCTTTGACACTATTGTCTCCTATCCTCCGCAAACAACGAGAAGAAGATTGAAGAACAAAGTTGTTACTGGTAGAGTTTTTATATAGAGCAACTGAAACTAATGACTTACAGTTCCATCCTTCTGTACCTTTATTTACTAAAAGAATAAACTGCTTTTCGCTGTCAGATGTGTCAAGACGGTTGAACTCAAAATCAGCGTCCTTTTTCTTATCACCTGTGAATGATGAGTGCCATACGAGTTTCTTTGAGAGTGGCATACGAAGCCCCTGAAGAGCCCTGTCGAGGTTTTCTTCCAGTTGTTCAAGCATAGTAATGTCTGTGGTGTAAAAAGCGATTTTGGGCAATCTTCCTTCAAGACGATTTTCTCCGTATTCTTTCCAAAATGTATTTACTATTGAGCTCACAAAATCCTCTGATTGAACGTCTTTACTGCTACCGTGATTGCTTACAATAACTTGTTTCAATATACCTTTCTCAACACCCTGCTGAAGACCAAATATGTATATCGTATCTGGTAACATTATGTTCTTTACATATGGAGTACCAGTTAGATTTGCCACAGTTACTACATTTGTATTTTCTGCAAGATGATGGATGGTTTTTCGAGATTGGTTGAGTTTTTTCGATACATCATCTCCATATGAGTGATGAGCTTCATCTACAAAAACAGCAAGATTTTCAAGTCCTTGAATAGCAGTTAGACGTTTATTGGCACTTTCTTTGCGTAGTTCAAAAAGACGATTTCCCTTATGTGCATCGGTCCAATTACGAAGTATGATTTTTGAAGAATTGCTTACTATGACATTATAGTTTCCCAGTGGATTGAGAGGAGTTTCTGGTTTCTCCAAATACCAGTATTTTATATTTAGCAAAATATCTTCATATTCACGTGGAATAACGGAACTATAATCAAATGTTTTGATTTCCTTGAGGACCTCGATAATGCCTGTATCAGCAGGACCAAAAACCAAGACATTTTTAGCAAATCGGGTATCGTTTGGATGATTGAACGAAATGATAAACTCATACATCATCAAAACTCCCATCAAAATTGTTTTACCAGAACCCATAGTCAAAGCGAGTACATAGTTTGCATATCCGTATTCTGCAAAACCAAGTTCCTCAAGTTTTTTTTGAATGCGTTCACTTCTTTTTTCTTTTGACAAATCATCCCAAAGTTCAATAACACCTTGTTCAAAGGCAAGTACTTTCAAGAACTCTTTGCTCTTGTCTGCAAACTCCGCAACAATATCTGGAATAGAACGATTATCCATTATCTCTTTCAAATAAATATATGTCTCAAAAGCTTCACGTTGTGGTTCGTGAAGAAAGTTGTTGCTTTCTATGTGAGAAAGTATATTGCGTGTCTCTGGATAAATACCTTTATATCCCTGATTTCGCCACATTTGTACTCTATTTTGTAGTTCTTGAACAAAAAGTTGCATAGTTATTTGATAGTTATTTCGTGAGTTTCAATGAGACGGAGAAGAACTAAAGAAGAGATGCTTGATGAAAACCACGAGGTTGTAGATATACTAAAAGCGTCACGACCTGTTACAGAAAATCATATCAGCAGAATACTAACAAGTCCTTTCTATACTGGAAAAGTTCTCAATTCTGAAGGTGTATATATAGAAAGTATTAGCCACGAAGCAATCGTGGACGATAAGTTATTTGAGCAAGTACAATCTATTTTGAAAAAGAAAAAGACGAGTGTGCACTACACAGAGAAATTGGACCAACCACTTCGAGGTGTGGTACGTTGTGCCAACTGTGAACGTGTTTACACACCGTATACAAAGAAAGGTATCCAATACTACAATTCACGATGCGTGAAGGGGTGCGAAAACAATTTCAAAAACTTCAATTTTGATTTTATAGATGAAAAAATAGGAGGTCTTATCTCTGGTTTATATTTTACTGATGAAGAAATAGAACAAATGGATGCTAAAACTGGCACAGATGTGGCTTTACTTGAAGAAAAACGTCAAAAAGAATTGGACCAGATTGAAAGGAAAAAGAAAAAAGTACGAGAAGACCTTGCATATATTCGTTCCAATAAACTTACTCTACTAAAGACAGGTGTCTATACACCAGAAAGCTTGATGGAGGAAGAGGAGAAACTAAACAAAAACCTCTCCAGTTTTCAAGAGCAAGAACAAGTATCAGACGTGGCAATGCACGAAACAATGAAGGACATACAAAAACTTTCAGAACTCATAAAAGACGTAGTCCCGTACTACAATTTTGCTAAACCACAAGAGAAAGAACGTATTGTACGAGTTATCTTTTCAGAACTTTATGTTGCCGAAAATACGTTGGAATATAAGTGCAAAAAAGGGTTTGAGTGCTTTGAAAACCGCTTTGATGCTTTTTGTGACCCCACGGGGAATCGAACCCCGATTACCGCCTTGAAAAGGCGATGTCCTAACCGTTAGACGATGGGGTCTAACGTAAACGGCCCATATCTGTACTGAGCCGTTTCAGAATCATACAATATTTTTGGCAATTGAGCAAAAGATGCTACGCTTATTTCCATACTCGCACAGGAGGTGTGGCTGAGTGGATGAAAGGTAAAGCTTTTCATCCGGTTCGGTTTCCAAACCGAAACGACCTATGTGAAGCGTTAGCGGAACTGGTCGTAGGTGGAAACATACGTTATATTATCTTTGAAGAATAAGCGCAAAGAATAAAGTTTAAATATTGGAGGTGTGGCTGAGTGGTTGAAGGCACTGCTTTCGAAAAGCAGCATACGGGAAACCGTATCAGGGGTTCGAATCCTCTCACCTCCGCATTTTACTTGACGTCATCTTTCTTGTATGCTTTTCTACAACAAGAATGTAACCAACTAAGAAAGGTGCCACTATGGAAAGCAATCTGTCTATTTGTATTCACTACGCCTCAATAGCCAAAAAGGCTCTGGAGAGACTGAAAGAGGGTAGCTCCTTCCCCAACACAGACGCTGCGTTTCTAAAGTTTGCAGTTGAAGAACTTGAACAACTTGGTATTTCTGGAGCTTCTTTCTTTAAGTTCAAAGACGAGGCTTCCAAGTTTTACCGTGGGGAAATACGCGTTTGGTAAAAAGCCTGACTCCACACCGGGCGACATTTGTCGTCCAGTTTATTGCTTTCTGGAAAAAGATACCTATTTTGGTACAATCAACCTGTATCTCACTTAATCTAAGGGCGATTAGCTCAGTTGGCTAGAGCGTATCATTGACGTTGATAAGGTCACAGGTTCGAGCCCTGTATCGCCCACCTATGAATATACTTGCAATAGAAACATCATGTGACGAGACAGCTCTAAGTATCGTTGCTGCTAGTGGTGAATTAGGAAACATTTCCTTTAAGGTTTTAGCTAATTCCCTACTATCC
>JABMNX010000003.1 GCA_013204405.1 Candidatus Kaiserbacteria bacterium
TGCCACAGCACTCTCTATGCCCTGCATCAAAAGGGGAAGCATTACGTTTTCAACAGCGGTAAGATCTGGTAAGAGAGCATAATCTTGAAACACATATCCAAAATTATTAAGTCGATACGGGATTTTTTCTTTTATCTTCATCTTAAGCACATCGTGCCCGTTGATGAGTATCTCGCCACTTGTTGGCTCATCAAGAAGACTTATTTGGTAAAGAAATGTGCTCTTCCCTGCACCAGAGCGACCCATAATAGCAACAAACTCTCCATCATTAATTTTAAAATCAATACCCTTAAGAACCTCTGTCATTGCGTCACCGTCCTTAAATGTCTTCACGAGATTTTTAGTTTCAATCATAAGTAATTCGTCATGGTTAGTTCCTCCCAAGAATTGAGTTAAGGGTATTTTTTCTAATAATCATCCAGGCCGGAATATACCCAGCAATAATTGTTGAAATAATGAGAAGTCCTACACGGAACAAAGTCTCATCAACGGGTGCAACAAGTATCCCGTCGCTAAATGGAAAATCTATTGGGTTCTCTGATATGAAAGGAATGAGAAACCCATATACAAGAAGAAGTCCAACCGCCGACCCGAGTAGTGCATAAAAAATTGATTGAAAAACATACGAAATCCGTATAGCACCCCCACTAATTCCAATACCTTTCATAATACCAATATACTTACGTCGCGTTATCGCATTAATAAACACAACGATAAAAATGGTAATCGAAGCAACCACGAGACCTATTGACCCAAATGCTGCTCCAAGCATATTAAATGTCTTTATGACATCTTTAAGAAATTGCGGCTGAGCATCTTCAAAAGTCTGAATTTTTGCGTATAGGTCAGCCCCACTTCGTTTTAACTTTTCTTTTACTGCAAGAGGATCCGACCCGTCCCTAAGAAGTACTGCGAGTTGTCCAACGTTACCGTCATTTCTCCCGATAATACTTCTAAACTGAGAATCAACCATAAAAACGTTTCGTGTTAACGCGTCAACCTTACTAAAGATTATTCCTTTCACAGTAACCTCTCGCTCTACATCATTAACTTTAATACGAATCTTACTTCCTACTGTAACGTTATCAAGAGACGCAAAGTTAGGATCGTCTACTGGGACATATTGGCTCAATAAAAACTGTCCAATAATAACCTGATCAAAATCTCCAGGTTCTAAATACGACCCACTGGTTACAGACTCTGAGAGTTTGGTGACCAAATCCTCATCTTTAGGGTTAATGCCATAAATTTGAGCATTTGCAGTGTTTGGCTTGTCTGTTTCTTTTCGAGTCTTATAGTTTGCTTCAAGAACAGCTCCTGCACTATATCGGGGAGATATTGCCTCTACCTCCTGTAAGCCCCGCACAAGTGAAATTAAATTAGGACTATTTTCAATATATTTTTTATCTTCAAGGGTAGAAATGATAACATCGCCAGTAAATTCATACCGCATTTGGTTAACAGCACCCTGAATAAGTCCTACTAAAATCCCTGAGACAACAACAAGATTCAAAAAGGTTAAAATCATAACAAATATGATAAGTCCTGTAGTCCAAAGACTTGCCCGTCGTACCTGACGAACTGCAAGAAAGAATCCGATACGAATGTTAAGTAGTAGCTTCGAAAACATACGCACTGTTAGTTAGGTGACGTTAATAACACCACATCCCCGTCTTTTAACCCTGAAAGAATCTCAATGTCACCCACTGAGGAGATGCTGCCTGTAGTAATAAAGCGTTGGGTTGGTATACCCCCTTCTCGTACATAGACAAAACTTTTTCCATCTTTATTAAACACTACACCTTGCGGTATCGCGATAACATCATGTTTCTCCTCAGTTGTAAGAATTATGTTTGCAGTCATCCCGGATTTTATCCGATTATCATTTTCCATAAAACGTAATGTTGCACGGTATGTAGAAACACCATCCCGAATAGTCTCTGCTGGATCAGTCGAAATAACAGACGCTTTGAATGTTACTAGTGGACCATAGGCATCTAACGTTATTTCAGCAGTATCTCCTACTTCTATAAGAAAAGCATTTATCTCTGGTACGAAGCTTTCAATCTGGAAGATGTCTACACTCATCATTGAAATAAGCGACGTGTTTGACGCTGCGCTGCTTCCAACCTTCGCGTCCATCTTACTTACAATCCCAGAAAACGGTGCCGCAACCAATGTCTTCTGGTATCGTGCTTGAGCACTAACCACTTCTGCTTGGGCTGATTTTATCTTAGCTTCCTGTTCTTTAATTGTTTCCTCTGTTACTCCAGCTTCTTTAAGGAGGAGTTCTTTTTCTGCCAAAACAAGCGCTGACCGAGAAGTAGCTACTGTTCCTGAAGCTGAGACGAGGTTATTGGTGGCAGTGCTTAAGTTTGTCCGTGCACTTGATATGTCTGTTTTCCAACCGTCTATTGTTGTTTGAGAGAACTGCGAAGTGGTATCAAGTGTACTTAACGCAAAAGCAATTCTTTCAAGGAAAGATTTTATTGCAGTACTGCGCTCAAGAGAAATGTCCGCCAACTTATTATCATCACCTACAAGCACTACACTCCATGTGCTTAGAGTCTGTTCTAATTGGACACGTCTTGTTTCTAAATCTTGTTCAAGTTGACCATCAGTTTTAAACAGAAGCTGGGGGTTCGGTGATTTTGGATTACTAAAAAGTTGGTCAGCTTGTGTTCTTACCGCATCATCCGATTTAATATAGAGGTCGGATATTTTCTCCTTTAACGAACGTTCCGCTTCAAAAACATCTATCTTAGCCGAATCGACCTTTGCTTTACTAATATCTATTTCTTCTGTACGGGAACCTTTTTTTAATTCACTAAGGACTGCTTGTGCAGCAAGAAGCGCTGCTTCTTTCTGTAGAATTTCAGCTCGCGTATCTCCATTCTCAATAGAAGCAAGAACAGTTCCTTCATTAACAATGTCTCCCACATCTGCATATACTGCAGAAACTCGCCCGGTCTGACTAAATGCTAAATCAACACTTTGAGATGAGACAACTTTACCGGAAACAGAGACTTGTTGGAGGAAATCACCTGGTACTACAATCAGTGTATCTTCCTTCGGCGCCCCTCCTTGGAATAAAAGATAACCTACAACTCCTATGATAATAAGTAAGGTTCCATATACTACATAACTCTTATTGATAGTGTTCATTATTTTATTTTTTATTTATATGGTTATGACTATAAGAAATAGACGTGTATACATTATACAAAATTGTACCTTAGATTCTACCGCCCCTAGAAATAGTAACCACTGAAACTCCCGAAGGAAAGACTAACAGTTCCTTGACTGTTACTATATTAATGATTCTATTGAGAAAACTCACACGTATACGCACAGACTGCTGCACATATCTCACCTTCGGCACATAAACTCCCACATGAGTTAAACACTCCATTTTGGAGAGTACAGTGTGTAATAAATGGTTCCTTTAAAAGACCTACATCGAGAGTGTACACGATATGAGTATCATCTGTACTTTGTATAGGAACCGCACTCTCGTCACTATCTTTAAACAGTACCGGGACCTCAAGAGCATTGTCAAACTCGGGTATGTCTGAAGGATTATCTTTTTTAAGAATCAACATTCCTCGTTTCCCATACGAAGGATTTTTAAACTCAATTGTACTCGTAAATGGAACAAATGCTTCAGTCATCCACTCGCCTTCTGTTGTTGCATAATGTTCTGCAATAATCTTTCCGTCCCAATCGGTAAGAATCACTGGGAAAGAAGCCTCAAAAAACCAGGTTCCACGTGCTTCGCCAGTAATAACAAGTGGACTCGTAATTTCTTCACCTGGACGAGGCGAGAAGATACGGATAATATCTTGTTTCCCTAATTCATTTCCAATATCTTCAATAAAATGCAGACCCGCTTTAGAGATACATTGTCGTGGGTAACTCTCCATAATAGGGTTCCCTTCTGACACACATCCTTTAAATGACGTAACTAAAATCACCTCTTCCTGTGGAGCGAATACAAGCACAAACAAACCGCCAATAAGCAGTATAAGAAACACTCCTATTAATAGTCCTGTTCGTTTTGTATGAAATACCATAAACATATATGTACTTATAATATAACAAAATAACAACTTCTGAGATAATTGAGCTACTTCACAAATGTGCCATCACGATATTCATCAAACGCTTCCTGTAACTCAACCTCAGTATTCATAACAATAGGTCCATGCCACGCTATCTTTTCACCAAGTGGTTTTCCTGAGATGAATAGGAAATGTGCGCTTGATTCAGTGGACGTACATTCAAAAAAATCTTCATGTGTGGTAAGAATTATATTTCCACTTTCTACTAATTCGTCATGGTCCCCAATCAAAACACCCCCTGAGATAATGTACAAAAATGCTGTGTACCCTTTTGGAAGTGCGCACGAGAATGTTTTTCCTTTTTCAAGAGATACGTCAAAGTATATTGGTTTAACCATGAGGTCTGAAACAGGCCCTTTGATATCTCCATATACTCCTGCAATCACTTTTACTTTTGTTCCATCTTTCTCGACTTTCTGAATATCCTTGTTTGAAATATCTTGGTATCGAGGCGACATCATCTTGTTTTTTGCAGGAAGATTCACCCATAATTGAAACCCTTGTATTCCCTCTTCAGATTCAATAGGCATTTCTTGATGAATGATTCCACTTCCAGCAGTCATCCATTGGACATCACCAGGGCCAATAACTCCACTACTTCCAATACTATCCTTATGTTCTGCACTTCCTTTTAGCATATATGTTACCGTTTCAATTCCACGATGCGGATGCCATGGGAAACCTGCACGATAGTCACTTGGATTTTCTCCGCTAAAATCATCAAAAAGAAGGAATGGGTCAAAATCAGATACTTCGTTATAGCTAAACCCACGCATAAGATGAACCCCCGCACCTTCAATTGTTGGTTTGGTTTTAAGTATCTTTTGTATACCCCTTTTTCTCATATAATTTATCTTACCAGTTCACAGTTTCTAAAACACTTAAAAAATAGATGCATTGACAAATTAATGAAGATATATTACTATATCGACAAGCTTTTGAATCTCGTGTAGGGCTCTGGAGCTGCAGACGTACGTATTACTATAATACGCACTTACAGTCACGTTTGAATTATTACCTGCACAGCCTTCAAGACAACGTATTGTCTTGATAAACACACATATAAATGAATACAACAACTAAAAGCCGACATAGTCGGGGTAGATCTGATGTGAGCCACAGTCGTGGTTCTTTTCAAAGTGGACGTCCACAAAGACGCCCCTCTAACAGTGGTGGAGGATTTAGAGGAGGTAACCGCAACCGTGGTGGAAGTCGTGGTGGTGGACGAAAGATGCCATCATTTGACCCATCAAAGTTTATTAATACAAACCCAGTAGAAACTAAAGAGGAGATGTACACACCTAAGCACACATTTAGCTCATTCGGACTTGATGCTCGAATTGTGAAAGCTATAGCTTCTTTAAAAATGGATTCCCCAACACCTATTCAGGACCAAATCATTGGAGAAATTCTTGATGGGCGTGACGTGATAGGACTTGCTCAAACTGGTACTGGTAAAACAGCTGCATTCCTTATCCCTCTTATCCAAAAAACACTTAAAGATACAAAAAGACAAACGCTCATACTTGCTCCAACACGCGAACTTGCAATACAAATCAACGAGGAACTCTACAGACTTTCACGAGGATTAGGAATATATTCAACCATTTGTGTTGGTGGAATGGGAATCATGCCTCAAATTAAGTCACTGCGACGTACCAACCATTTTATTATTGGTACACCAGGACGGATACTCGACCTTATTAAACGAGGTAATTACAAACCTGAATATACAAAAACTGTAGTACTTGATGAAGCAGACCGAATGCTCGATATGGGATTCATTAATGATATGAAATCTATTCTTTCATTAACTCCAAAAGACAGAGAGACTCTCTTTTTTTCTGCAACCATGAACAAAGAGGCTGAAGGTATTGTGAAAGATTTTATTCGAAATCCAGTTACAGTTTCAGTAAAGAAGAAAGATGTTACTGATAGTATTCTGCAAGACGTAGTGCGTCATGGACATCATGATAAATTTGATACGCTTGTGTCATTACTTAAAAGCTCAGAATTTAAGCGTGTACTTATCTTTGGTTCAATGAAGCACAGTGTTGAAAAACTTGCACAACAGTTAACGAAAGAAGCTCATGTATCAGCTGACTCAATTCACGGGAACAAGAGTCACAGTCAACGACAACGGGCGCTTAAACGATTTAAAACTGGAGAAATACGTGTTCTTGTTGCAACTGATGTTGCTGCACGTGGAATTCACGTTGATGATGTGACACATGTCATTAACTATGACTTACCAACAGCATTTGAGGACTATGTTCACCGTATTGGACGAACTGGTCGCGGTACAAAGAAAGGTAAGGCACTTACATTTATAACAGCTTAAATATCAAAAAAAATTAAAGAAGAAACCCGACTTAAAGTCGGGTTTCTTCTTTAGAACTTAAGAATAAGCTTAACACTATCGCCTTCATACAGTCCCTCTTTTCTTCGGACAAGTGCTTTAATTGGCAAGAGATATGTACCTTCTTTGCTGTTTGGAAACACCGATGTTTTCCAACTTGTTTCGCCTATTGTTACTTCAACTGGAATAGAGCCAAATCCTCGACGAACCTTCCCATACTTTTCTTTAATTTCTTTTGACTCCTCCTTCCCTACAGTCACAAAGTGCCACGGTGTAGGTCCAGGGTAGACCCATAGCTCTGCTCGGATAGTATATTTTTTGAGTTTCATAACAGTCTAATTCTAACAATTAACCTAATATGAGTGAGAGCTAGTCACCAGTTAATAGACACCAATTTGGTAATCATGTAGTTTCTTATAGAATCCATCCTTTATCTTCAAAAGCTCTGCATGAGTTCCACTTTCTATAATCTTACCTTTATCAAACACAAAAATTCTATTTGCTTTCCTAACAGTACTCAACCTGTGCGCAATGATAAAAGTGGTTCTATCTTTCATTAACTTTTCTAAAGACTCAGTGATAAACTTTTCAGTCATAGAATCAAGCGCACTTGTTGGCTCATCAAGAATTAAAATCTTTGGATTTCTGAGCATTGCTCGCGCAATAGCTAATCGTTGTTTCTGTCCTACTGACAACTTAACTCCCCTCTCCCCAACTAATGTCTTGTATCCGTTACTTAACCCTTCTATAAATTCCTCAAGGTGAGACTCTCTCGCAACATTTTTAATGTCTTCGAATTTTGCATCAAAGTTTCCATACTTAATATTATTTTCGATCGTATCATTAAACAGCGCAATCTCTTGAGGGACAACAGCAATTTGCTTTCTTAGACTTAAAAGATCGTACTTAGATGTATCAATACCATCAATTAACACACGACCTTTTTGTGGGAAATAATAAGCAGAAATTAAAGAAATCAAGGTGCTTTTACCAGAACCAGATTCCCCCACTAAAGCAATGCTCTCCCCCTTTCTAACTTCAACATTTATGTCGCTCAATACATCTCCTTCTGTTTCATACCCAAAAGTAACATCTTCAAACTGCACACCGCCAGAAATCTCCTGAGAAACTGCGTTGAGAGGAGTGTAGATTTCCGTTTCTTTTTCAAACAATTCTTCTGCACTTGCCGCAGACGTTAAGCCGTTCTGAAATACCTGCCAACTGTGTCCAAGGGTAACAAAAGGCCCAAAAAACATTACAGAATATCCATTAACAGCTATAAGTTCTCCAACTGTGATTACCCCACTTCCAATTAAATGTACAGACAGAACAAATACAGAGAGCTGTGTTACAAAGACAATAATTCTTTGAAAGAAATTAACATTACTCCAAATTAATTCCATCTTAATCCATGGACCAAACGTCTTGATTAAGAAATTCTCTTTCATATTCTTTGACTCATACTCTTCTGATGAAGCCTGTTTCACAGAATCAATTTGATTTACAGATGAAGCAGCTAAATCCCAACTTTCTTCCCATAACCTATGTGTCGCCTCGTCGGCTTTCGCAAGTGGGGGTAAAATTTTTAATAACAAGATTACATAGATAAATACACCAAAGACAAGAATAAGTGCTAGGTTAACATTTATGGTTAATGACAGTATTAGTCCAATAAGCACACTTAGTAGCTGCGGTGCTATTTGAGATATATTCCTTAATATCGCTGGGATTCGCCAACCCGCCATGCTTATCTTTTGAATTGATTCCTGTATGTGTTCGTTTTTATGAAATTCTACCGGTAATTTTAATAAATGAATAAATCCTAACGTTTGTATATTAAGGTGCATTTTAGTATCAGTGTACCTGGTAAGCCTGTCTATTATCCAATCAACGTTATTCGCAACTAGCTGTATAACTGCCCATATTATTAATAACGAAGTCCACAATGGGAGACCCATTGACGTAACACCGTCAGATAAGTTAATTAGAGAGTCGAAAAACCTTCCAGAAATGTACGGAACGAAACCATTTGCTATGGATGAGACGATACCAAGGGCTGAAATAATTATAATTTCCTTCTTGAAAGACCCTAAATGTCTATTGATTCCTCGTATTCCTTTTTTAAAATTTGACTCTTTTTGCATCCAGCCAGTATAACAAAAACCACCCGAGTCGCACGGGAGTTTTTAAAGACTTGAAATAAAACAGGTTCTTAGTTAAAGCCACTCTCGGAATCGTGGGCAGTTTGAAAAAATAGGGAGTTTTTTGAGCCAAGAAGATAGTCCCATTATTTCCCCCGCATTAATCTTCCCTAAGTAAAGGAGTACGAGAGAAAAAATAACATGCATATTAACAATGTATGTATGCTCATCTGGACGTGGAAAACCGTGCGCAAAGTAGTACAGCATTAACAGTAGCGCACCAAACACAGACGAAACCCGAACCGCAACGCCAAAGATAAACGAGAGTCCTATTAATGTAAGTCCCCACTCATTTAGAAAATCTACAATTGGGAGTACTGATGGAGATAAAAATGCATTAAAGAAACCAAACTGGGTATGAGAAAGGAATCCCGCAGACGTCCACGTTGGGTCGAGTATTTTTACTACTCCCGCATGAAATAAATACCACCCCATTCCAACTCTTAAAAAAAATAGTGCTATTTTCTCTGACTGTGACATATTTTTATTATTGTGTACTTTAACCTTGAGACAGATTAACTACATCCTTAATTAACCCATTAGATATATAAAATACCTCTCCAGCGTCATTTTTGAGCACTGTTGACCGCATTGTAATTCGCATTACCTTTCCTTCAAACTTATCAATCCTTACAGTATCACCAATTCCGTATTGATTTTCAACTAGAATGAACAACCCAGATACAAAGTCTTTTACTAGTGACTGTGCGCCAAAACCAATTGCGAGCCCTATAACCCCTGCTCCAGCCAAGATTGGACGTATGTCGATATTAAATAAACTAAGAATCATGAGCAATATAACAATGTAAATAACAATATTCCCCGTTGTTACTATTATGTCTCCAAGAGTTTGTGCTCGTTTCTCTTTTTGAGACACATGTGAATCATCACCATCATCAACTATCCTCACAAGACGCCGAATCATAGATTTTAAAATCATTCTTCCTAAGAAAAATAGTGCGAAAATTCCGATAATGTCTACTGAGTTTTCTATAATTAGAGCTAATACAAATTCTTTCATAACATGTAATGTATCACCTGTGACAAAAATTACAAATGATGGTCTACATAAAAATAATATCTCTTAATTCTGGAAATTCTTCAGTCTTCATATCACCAAATGTGAAATGTCCTCTGTTTGAAAATTCATGTATACCGACACCATTTACCTCAAGACGAATCTGCTCAACACTTTTTAAAATGATATCGTCGTCATCTGTAGAAAAAAACGTATCCACACTTTTTGTTTTTGTAACTAAACGAGTGTCAATATTAAAATCAAAAAAACCTGTACTTAGTTCATGAGCAGGATCTAGCCATGGTGCAACTAGCGCCACTTTCCCAACCTTTGCATTGTTCTCACTTAACCAACGTACCAAGAAACCAGCCCCGCAACTATGTCCAATCAAGATGGTTTCTTCGTCGATATCAAATTGCTCAAAGACCTGAGACCACTGTTCATAAATAGGAGTATACGGTTCTGGTAACTCTATTGCTTGAGCGAGAACCCCATTTAATATCAATTCTTTTTGTATCCACGGAATCCAATGCTTATTAGATTGAGACGAGCTTTCAGGATTAAGATACTCTTCTTTTGATGGCATTCCATGGAGAATTATTGCTGTTTTCATACCCTCAAGTATACCAAAAACCAAAAGCACCGCTTGCGCGGCGCTTAAGGTTTGCCCAAAGTGTCTAGAAGTCACTTTCGCGACTACGTGGTAGTCTCTCTTATCTCTTTCTTGCGAAATCAATTCGAGGTCAACCGTCAACACTTATGGTATATGCACATAATACTCTTCTGAAAAAATCGTGCAAATTCACTTTGTGAATAAACCTGTGGATACTCTGTGTATAAGTTATAGGTAAAATATGACTTGAAATATGAGCGATTAAATAACAAGGTTATCTTGTTATTTAAATTTTAGGTCTCTTACGCTCGATTCTTCTTCGCGCGTTCAGTTTCCTTGAGGAATTGTTTTCGCAGACGTACCGACTTTGGAGTTACTTCAAGATATTCGTCAGCTGTCATAATTTCAAGCCCAAGTTCAATAGTCATCTCTAGGTGAGGAATAAGTGTAATTGCTTCTTCAGACCCTGCTGCTCGAATGTTTGTAAGTTGTTTTCCTTTTGTTGGATTCACCACCATTTCATCCCCCTTTGAAGTATTTCCAATAACCATTCCCTCATACACCTCAGTAGCATGTCCAATGTAAATCACCCCTCTCTCTTGTAGGTTCCACAGAGCAAACGCAACAGCTTTCCCGGTCACCATTGAAGTCATTGAACCAACGAAACGTTTCTTAATTTCACCAGCATATGGTCTAAACCCGAGCATTTGGGAACAGAGAATTCCCTCTCCTTTTGTATCAATAGTAAATTGTCCACGGTATCCAAGAAGTCCACGTGTTGGTCCTTCAAAAATAAGCCGAACTTGATTCTCGTGTGTAATCATATTTTGCATAACAAACGCACGGTTTGAGAGACGTTCTATCACAGCACCTTGAAACTCTGATGGAATATCAATCGTCACTTCTTCAAATGGTTCGTGTTTCTTGCCATCTATTTCGCGGATAATCGCCTGAGGTTGTGAGACCATGACTTCAAATCCTTCTCGTCGCATGTTTTCAAGTAAGATTGCAATATGCATCTCTCCTCGTCCCTGCACTTTAAATATACTCCCTTCTGAAAAATCTACTTTGAGCCCCACGTTAATTTCAAGTTCTTTCTCAAGACGTGCTTTTATCTCACGACTTGTAACAAGCTTTCCTTCTCGTCCCACAAAAGGGGAGGAGTTTGGCATAAACTGAAGGCCAATCGTTGGTTCATCAACTGCAATAGCGGGAAGTACCTCCGTACTCTCGTTATCAGTTAATGTTTCTCCGATATCGATATCTGCGAAACCAGCAATAAGAACAATATCACCAGCAAATGCTTCCTTAGATGGTATTCTCTCTAACCCTTTAAATGTTGAAAGTTTTGTTATTTTACCTTTTCGTGTAGTACCATCAGTCTCTTTTATAAAAATCTGTGAGCTGTCAGTAATCTTCCCGTCGTAGATACGTGCAACAGCAAGACGTCCCAAGTAATCGTCGTACCCAAGGTTAAAAACCTGAGCACGAAGTGCATCCCCTTCTGTATATGGTTTTGCAGCTGGTACAGTTTCTATAATAGTATCAAGGAGTGGTGTGAGGTCTACAAGTTCATCTTCGAGCTTTTTCTTTGCAACACCATCACGTCCGATTGCGTACACTACTTTGAAGTCTGTCTGCTCATCGTTCGCGCCAAGCTCCATAAAGAGTTCGAGCACTTGTTCTTCGCAACGGTCTGGGTCGGCTGCTGGTTTGTCGATTTTGTTAATAATAACAATAGGCTTCAGTCCAAGTTCAAGGGACTTCTTGAGTACAAAACGGGTCTGTGGCATTGGTCCTTCTTGAGCATCAACAACTAAAAGAACCGAGTCAATTGAGCGAAGTACCCGCTCTACCTCTGAACCAAAATCAGCATGCCCTGGTGTATCAACAATGTTGAGTTTTGTACCTTTGTACTCTACAGAAGCGTTTTTAGCATAAATAGTGATACCACGCTCTAATTCAAGCGAGTTTGAGTCCATTGATACCCCAGCTTGTGTGGCACCAGTTTGGCGCATCAAAGCATCAGTAAGTGTTGTCTTACCGTGGTCAACGTGAGCAATAATTGCAATATTTCGTATCTCTTGTTCTTTTTTTTTATTCTCCATAAAAAAATGCGCACAACTGCGCGACACCAATAGAATACGCTAAATATGGCTTTGAGTCAACCTCATATCAACCTTTATTACTTCTTTTTCTTATCTAAATCGAGTGTTTCGTCGATACGAATTTTCTCAACAAACTCAGGAACGTGCGATACAAGAAGCATAGTACCCTCATATGAATCAAGTGCTTTTGCAATAATTGGAATGTGTCGGAAGTTTATGTGGTTAGTTGGCTCATCAAGAATAAGGAGTCCTGGTTCAAGGAGTACCAGACGGGCAAATGCAACTAGTCCTTTTTGTCCTTCTGAAAGCAATCCTATTTTTGTCTTTATAATATCACTGTAAATCAAAAAGCCTGCGGCAGTCGACCTCATGTCTTCCTCTATTTTTTTACTCATTGTTGACATAAGACAATCAAAAACTGTTTGGTTGAAATCAAGGTTTGAGAAATCTTGTCGGTAGTATCCAATCTTTACACCTTCTGTTATATACTCACCTTTGGCATGTCCTGATGCGAGAGACTCAAGGAGTGTTGTTTTACCAATACCATTTGGTCCGACGATTCGCATGTGCTGTCCTCGCTTAAGCACAACATCACACGCAACGTCTTTCGGGGTGTGGTCACGGATAACTTTGTATGAAGAAAGTTTCAATACTTCAGTTGGAATATCTTTTTGGACCGGGATAGTGAACTGCCGAATAGTTCGGTCCTCCTTTCGCACCTCTACCTTATTCTCCTCGTGCTCCTCGACCTTGTCGCGCATCCGTTTTGCGACCATACGCATCTGCCCTCCCTTATGAGCAAAGAAGTTAGCCTTGTCTTTGTTTGCTTGAATTTCTTTTTCTAGTTGTGCATTCTTCCGTTTTTCTTTTTCAACTTGAGCAATAATTTCTTTTACCACATCATGATAGTTACCATCATACTTCTCAACAGTGCGGGTTTGCACGTTGAGGTACAACACGCCATGAGTGAATGCGTTCAGAAAATCTGCATCATGAGAAATCACAATAACCGTCTTACGATATTCTTTAAGAAATTCAGTTAGGTGCTCTATTCCCTCTGTATCGAGATTGTTTGTTGGTTCATCGAGCAATAGCACATCAGGGTTTTGAATAAGTGCGAATGCAAGAAGGAGTCTCGCCTGTTGCCCACCAGAAAAACTTCCGATAATGCGGTCTTTGAATGTCTTTGCTATTTCCTTACTTGGTGTAAGATTCACCACTTCAAGAACATCATCTATTTTAGGGTCAATATCATACACCTTATCTTTAAAACATTTTTCAAAAAATCCCCGAACTGTGAGCTCAAGCTGGTCACGCGGTATAACCTGTCGTGAAATGGCAATACTCGTATGTGGCAATACATTTACGTCACCATCGTCTGGTTGATACTGCCCAGTAATTAAGCCGAATATAGTACTCTTACCCGCACCATTTTGACCCATAAGTGTTAGTTTTGCACCACGGCGTACAGAAAAACTAGCCTCAGTTAAAACCGGTTTATTAGGGGTGTGTTGGTACGACACCGTATTAAATGTGATTATTCCATCGTTACGTGACATATGAAGTTATAGCTTACACTAGAGATGACGTGCTGTCATCGTCTTTGGCTATAATTATACTGTTTCTAAATTAACTCTTTTTAACGTCATTGCATTAATAACAACAATAACTGTTGAAAGGCTCATAAGAAGTGCCCCTACCTCTGGACGAAGAAAGAACCCAAAACCGGCAAATACACCAGCTGCTGCTGGAATAGCGATAATGTTATACCCGAGTGCCCACACTAAATTTTGAATCATCTTTTTATATACTGCTTTTGATAGAACGAGCAAACGTACAATGTCTTGTGGATTATTGCGCACCAGAACAACATCCCCTGCCTCAACTGCAACGTCGGTACCCGCGCCAATTGCAATACCAACATCTGCCTGAGTGAGTGCGGGTGCATCATTTACTCCATCGCCCACCATAAGAACCACGTTCCCTTTTTCTTGAAGTGCTTTAATGTGAGTATATTTATCGGAAGGTAATACCTCAGCAAAATATACATCAATACCAAGCTCTTCTGCCACCCCCTGTGCTACTTCTTTAGTATCACCAGTTAGCATTGCAACATTAACACCAAGTTTATGAAGTGCTTTCACTGCCTCATATGATTCTGACTTAATGCTGTCTGCAAGTGCAATAAGTCCGATAATACGTTTACTGTCCGCGACATAGACAACTGTTTCGCCGCGGTCTGAGAGTACGTGAGCTCTCTGTTCCGTATCCTCGTCCGCAACGTTAAGGTCGTGCATAAGTGCACGATTTCCAACAGCATATGTTGTGCCACTTATTGTTGCTTTGATACCAAGACCTGCAATATTTTTTACTTCTTTTGCTTCTTTATGATTAACTCCTTGTACGTTTGCATAAGTAACTATTGCATGCCCAATAATATGAGAAGAATGTCTCTCTAATGAAGTTGCAACAGCAATAAGTTCATCAGCTGAAGTGCCCTCAGTAGGAATAACCTTACTGACTCCAAACTCACCTTTTGTGAGTGTTCCAGTTTTATCAAACACTACATAGTTAGCTTTCTTTATAACCTCAATCTTTGCTAAATCTTTTATAAATACACCATTTTTTACTGCAAGAGACGTCGTGATAGTGGTAACAGTTGGGATGGCAAGTCCAAGTGCATGTGGACATGCAATAACAAGTACAGTGATTCCAAGTGTAATAGCAAATACAAATGATTCACCTAAAAATACAGACCAAACCAGAATTGTAAGAAGTGCGGTTGCCCCAGCAACAAATGTAAGAACTGCAGCTGCCTTGTCTGCAATACGCTGAGAGTGTGGTTTTGTATTTTGTGCTTCAGCAATTAATTTTTGGATTTGGCCGATAGTTGAATGTTCACCTACTCGGGAAAGTACAAGAGTAAGTGAGCCATCAAGACAAATTGAACCAGCAACTACTTCATCACCTTTTTTCTTTTCAATTGGTTTTGACTCTCCACTTATAAGTGATTCGTCTGTGTTTGCGGATCCTTCTTCTATAATTCCATCAGCAGGAATCTTCTCTCCTGGCTTTACGAGCACTCTATCACCTTCTTTAAGGTCATCTATATCAACATCCTCCTCCGTGCTACCAATAAGTCTATGTGCTTTTTTGGGCAAAAGTTTTGCAACCACCTCTAGTGCATTGCCAGCAGCAGAGCTTGAACGCGCCTCGAGATAGTGTCCAAATAAAAGGACCCAAATAAGGGTCGAAATCTCGAGATAAAATTCTACCTCAAGCGAAGAGATGAACGTAGATGCAACTGAAAAGAGATACCCGGAACCAACTGCTATACTCACAAGTGTCATCATCCCGTATTTTCGTGCTTTTATTTCGTGCGTAGCGTGTTTGAAAAAAACAAGAGCAAAACTAAATATAATTGTAGCGATTCCAAATCCAATCCATTTGCTAAACGGCAATGTGCCTATACCTAGGAAATTTGCCACCGCTTCGTTACTGAACATAAGAGGAATGAGAAGAAAGGTCACAATCCAAAACCGTCGCAAGAAGTCTTGTGCGGAACCATGACTCATTCCTGGTGCATGTGAATGTCCAGTCTCGTACTTGCTGTGTTGATGACAACTACTGTGCTCTTTGTGCATATTTATTCTGTTTCATTTTTAACCACGTTAGCTGAGAATGTAACCTTAATCTCTGGTGTTGCTGTAGAATTTGTTTTAAGAAAGAGTTCTCGTTTTATTTTCCCGGTACCATTTGGGCCATGTGCAAGAGGGTCAAATGTTGCAGAAAGTGTCTCCTCTCCGCCAACAGGAATAACCACAGTATCTTTTGAACTTTCGTGCATACCAAACTCGAGGTCACCTATTTTACCCTCTGTACACATACAACTGGTAACAGCAGAAAGAATACGTACATCTTCGTCCCCATCATTTCTAAGTGTATACGTTGTACTCACTTTTCCATCAAATATATCAATGTCACCGAAGTCATATGACGATTCAATTACCGATACTGCAGACGCCACTTCGGCTGTATTACCACCTCCACTGTTTGGAAGTACATACGAAGAAAATATGAGAAGTATCGCAAGTGCAGCTATTCCAATTACGTATTTGTTCATAATGTTGTTGTGATATTAATAATTACTTTCCCTCATCAATATCAACCTGAATTACAATTTCAGATTCTGGAATTGTTGTATCGTTCGTAGGGATAAAAATAGTGCGCTTAAAAATATCAAACGGTTCTTCATGAAAATTTGGATCAAAGTATACAGTAAGTATTGTTTCTTCTCCTGCAAGAACATTTTGTGATGCAACTTCTGCAGAAGTACAGCTACAACTAGTGGTTATATCTCCTATAGCAAGAGCCTCTGTTCCGTTGTTTTTTATCGTAAATGTCGTTTCTACCACACCTCCATATTGTGGGATGACACCAAAATCGTGAAATATACGGTCAAGCGTTATCTGTGGTCCTATTTCTGACACCTCACCTCTTTCTCTATCCATCATGCGAGAACCCATGTACTTTCCAACCTCAGTGAATGGGTAATTATCTTCTTCCCAATGAATCATTCCACCTGAAATACTTTTTATATTCGTATACCCAAGAGAGTTCATGATGTCGTAGGCAGTCTTACCTCTCGCACCGCTTCGGCAATAAATTATTATTTCTTTATTCTTTGCATCTTCTCCTAATCCAATATCTGCAAGTGACTGTCCTGATAATTCCTGTACAGGAAGAAGTAGTGCACCCTTAAGGTGTGTTTCTTCATATTCCTCTAAAGTTCGCACGTCTAACAAAATAATATCTTCATTGTTTTTAATTTTGTCGGCGACATTTCCTGGGTAGATTTCATGACTTTCTACCATTTCATCTCCATGATGTTCTTCATCCACCATCATATTATTATTAACAGTAAGAAGATATCCTCCCCCTAATACAATAATGAGAATGACGATGGCATTAATGATATTGTTTGAATTCATATGTTATTTTTTCTTTGATAATTTATATACTGACAAAATTTCTTCTATCGCACGCTTGTGCTTACCGCTTTTCATTTGCTCAACCACGTGGGTAGATAAGTGATTTTCAAGCATTACATCTTCAAATGAAGAAAGCGCCTGTCGAACAGCGGATGTTTGGGTAATAATGTCTACGCAATACTCACCATCCTCAACCATTTTTTGGAGACCCCTGATTTGACCCTCAATAATTTTGAGCCTTCGTTGTAATTTTTTCTTGACCTCTTTTTTCATATAAAACCATGATACCCCATAGGGGTATCATGGTCAACTGCCTAAGATGTTTAATCTTTAACTAATGCCAGTTTCTTTTCTCGTGAAAGCTTCTTAATTTCTACTTCACGCCTCAAAGCACTGCCTCTGTCTTCAAATTCTTCTGTGTGCACTATTTTCACAGCGCCGTGCGCTGCTGTGTAGTGACTTGCTTTCCCAGACTTATGCTCATCAAGCCTACGGTCAATATCAGTTGTAATACCCGTGTAAAGGCTCGCATCTGCACATTCTAAAATATAGACGTAATACATATCCTTATAGTATCAAACATTACAAGAATAATCGCGCAAGACGAATCTCTTCGTATGAATATTCCCCATTAAGTGAGTAGTGCACTGGTGCAAGCTTTGTGTCATCAGACTCTGTAAATGCCAGTTTTATCTTTTTTAAATCTTTTGCTTTTGGTTTAAATTTTTTTAAATCAATATCACTATTGAGTGCTTTTAATTTCTCTAAATGAGAAATAATAGTTCCAAGTGTCATGCCGCGTTCTTTTGCAATCTCTGTAAGTGTCTGTCCTTTCCCAACGAGGACTCGTGTCTTCTCGTATGTTGAAACCTTTTTTTCTACCCCTTTGTTTTCTTTATCAGAATTTCGTGCGATATTTTTTGCGATTTCTTTCTTATCAACAATGCCACCTGAACGGGCGACAAACTCTTGGTGCATTTTCTCAAACTCTTTACGTGAAAAACGAGCAAGAACCTTTTCCCACTGTGCGGATTCTTTACGTAAACGCACGTCGTGGGAAAGCACATCTTTATTTACCTCAAGAGCCTGCTCATTCATGCCGCGCAAAACTAATCCACCAAGTGTGCGCAATCGAGAAAGCGCAACGTAGCCTTGTCCTGAAACAAAACATTTAGAGAGGTCTATCTCCGCAGCATCAATACTCATTCCTTGGCTCTTGTGCACAGTGATTGCCCACGCTAAACGAAGTGGAAGTTGAGACACCTGTGCGACGACTTTCTCCCCTTCTTCAATTACCCAGTCAGCGGCCCCAACAGTAATTTCGTCTCCTGAAAAAGTCCTGACCACAGGAAAACCTTCTTCAAAATCAATAACCACTCCAAGTGTTCCGTTCACGTATCCCGCTTCAAAATTGTTTTTTACAAACATCACCACAGCATCTCTTTTAAGAAGCAACGTCTCCGGCGCAAGAAGTCCCTTTTTCATAGATTCGACAACAGAGGCTTTACCATATGAATCCATAGTGTACTCATACTCATCACCAGGTAACTTTATAAGTTCTGCAGCGTTCACTGCGTCAACGTCCGCATTGTGTGTGTAAAGCTTTGTCGGTACCACACCATTGTATATAGACTCATCTTCATAATCCTGCATTCGTTCATTCAGAAGCATCCTTGATTCTTTTGAAACACTTCCACTTCGTACTTCATTTAGAATACTTGTAAGTGCGTCATCGTTTTGCCTAAATTGTTCCTCTAAATAACACACACGGATGTCAGCCTCCCTCCACTCGGGAGCGGTATGTGCAAAAGTAGTCTCGTGTGTTCCTCGAACCACTGGCGGTAATTGAAAAAAATCTCCTGAGAGCACTATCTGCATACCACCAAACGGTGCATCAATCTGCTTCATTGCACGGGAAAGTCGGTCAAGAGAACCGAAAATAGAGGGTGTCAGCATTGAAACCTCATCAATAATAAGTACTGCAGTCCGTTGATATCGTTTCCATAAATATTCTTTCTGAACCAACATATCGATATCAGCATCAGTAAGGTAGTTATGTATTCCAATGCCAGACCATGAGTGGATAGTGACACCCCCAAAGTGCGTCGCAGCAATCCCAGTTGAAGCAGTTAACCCAACAGACACACCTCTGTCTTTTAAAAAAGAAATGTACTCACGTAACGTGTGAGTCTTTCCACTTCCCGCAGGGCCTGTGAGGTATACATTTCGTCCTGCTTTTAGTATGTCGAGTGCCTGACCTTGTTTCATTGAATAATCTTAACATAAGGTATATTCAAA
>JABMNX010000014.1 GCA_013204405.1 Candidatus Kaiserbacteria bacterium
ACGTTTCTACAAAATTACACACCTTCTGCGACATGTGGTCTTGTTTTTGTTGAAGATAATTTATGGATTGAAGGTACCGTAAACGGAAAGTTAACGATTGTTTCCGCGGACTTAGTTAACTCAAATATTGAAACAGATATCGTGTTGGTAAACAATATTAATTATTCAACCCTTGCTGGGACAGATGGATTAACAGCGATAGCTGAAGAGGATGTGATGATTTCTCCAAAATCACCGGATGACATGACTATACGTGGCATTTTTATAGCCCAAACTGGACGTTTTGGTAGAAATTACTATGGTACTGAATATGGGTACGCTGCTGATGACGTATACAAAAACTCTCTAACAATGAATGGTACAGTAGTATCAAATGGACGTGTTGGAACAAAATGGTTTTGTCCATCATATTGTTCTGGATATAACACACGTTTTAACTCATACGACCAGACACAAGCTAAAAATCCTCCACCACTTACCCCTTATACGAGTGATGACTTTCGTTTTATAGAGTGGCGTGAAGAACGATAGTGTTGTGTTACAATAAACTTCACATGATTTCTGTGAAGAAAAAAATAATTGTTGCAAACTGGAAGATGAATCCAGTTAATATAGCCGCAGCAAAGAAGCTTTTTACTGGGATTAAAGAGATTGCACGTAATCTTTCAAAAGTTCAAACAATCATAGCTCCACCAGCACCATACCTCTCAGAGTTAACTAAATTATACAAAGGTCATCGGATATTATTTTCAGGTCAAGATATATTTTGGGAAGAGAAGGGGTCTTTTACTGGAGAAATAAGCGGCACTATGCTCAAAGATTTAGGTGCAGCATGTGTCATTATTGGTCATTCTGAACGTCGAGCTCGAGGTGAAAGCAATGAAGATATACACAAAAAAATACAAGCTGTGTTACAAACAGGTCTCACTGCGATATTGTGCATTGGCGAGTCAGACCGCGACCATAAGGACGGGACACATTTGGCATTTTTAACTTCACAATTAGAATCCGCACTTGGTGGTATATCAAAAGGAAAACTTTCCAAGGTTGTTATTGCGTATGAGCCTATATGGGCAATAGGAAAGAGTAAGGATGATGCAATGAAGCCGGAAGAACTCCATGAAACTGTTTTATTTATTAAAAAAGTGGTGACTAATAGTTTTGGAAAGAGTGCGGCTTTTAAGGTCCCAATTCTCTACGGAGGGTCTGTTGAAAAAGATAATGCTGGTACGCTCCTTACAGAAGGAATGGTTGACGGTTTATTAGTGGGGCATGCAAGTCTCTCTGTACGTGAGTTCGGTGACATATTACGCAGTGCTCAGGAAGTATCATAGAATTTTATATGAAAGGAATTCAAGAAGCTGGAAATTTAAAAGGTAAAAGGGTCTTAGTGAGGATTGATATTGATGACGCAGAAATAAATAACTTTCCTGTAAGAGTACTTAATCCAACATTGTCGTATTTAAAGGAATCTGGAGCACGGACTATTCTTTTGGGGCATGTTGGGAGAGATAAAGATGCATCTGCGCATAAACTTTTTGAGATATTGGAAAAAGAGATACTGCTTAATTTTATTCCAGACCTGATAGGAAAAGTTGCTCATGACGGTATTAATACCATGAAAGATGGAGACGTTGTACTTTTAGAAAATGTCCGGGGTGATACACGAGAGATTGAGAACAACGAAGGATTTGCACAAGAATTAGCAAAACTTGCAGACATATATGTTAATGATGCGTTTTCAGTTTCTCATCGTAAACACGCTTCTGTTGTAGGTGTACCAAAGTACATACCGAGTTTTGCAGGGTTTCAGCTTCAGGCAGAAATACAAGCTCTATCCAAAGCGCTCCCTCCAGAGTCTCCTTCTATGGTAATTCTTAGTGGTGCAAAAACCGAGACCAAATTACCCCTTATTAAAAAATTTATTACTTCGTATGACTTTGTATTTGTTGGAGGAGTACCAGCTAATAATTTTTTAAAGGAAAAAGGTCTTGAAATTGGAGCGTCTATCATTTCAAGTGAACATATTGATATTTCGTCGATAGTTAACAACAAGAAAATTATTATCCCAACTGATGTTGTGGTAATAAAAGATGGCGTACCAAACACAAAAAAAGTAGATGGTGTATTACCTGGAGAAAAAATTGTTGATGTTGGTCCAGAGACAGTACGAGAGCTTAAGGAAAAGATTTCCCACATGAGCTGTGTATTGTGGAACGGTCCTCTTGGCGAGTACGAGCGTGGCTTTGATGCAGCTACTAAAGATTTGGCTCGTATTATTGCAGAAAGTAACGCACACACACTTGTTGGTGGTGGAGATACTCTTTCTGCGATAGCAGAACTTGGATTGGAAGGTAACTATTCATTTATTTCAACTGGAGGTGGTGCAATGCTCCAGTTTCTTTTAGATGGTACTCTTCCAGGAATTGAGGCACTTAACTAAACAATACGTGCACGTATTGTTTCTCCAATTTTTTCCATTTCGCCTTCTTGATATGGGGTCCCACTCCAAGGGCGGTATCCATCATTGTCGTGCCTCGGAATTATGTGTACATGAGTGTGGAATACTTCTTGAAATGCTGATGATTCATTATTCATATATATATTTACTCCCGTTGCGCCAACGGCATCTTTAACACTTGGAGCAAGTTTGTGTACGGTTTCCATAAGAGCTATCCAATCTTCTTCAGCGATATCAAGTATGTTTCGTGAGTACTTTTTTGGCACAACTAATGTATGTCCGGGGTTGTTAGGATTAATATCAAGGAACGCGAACGTCTTATCATCTTCATAAATTTTTTCAGAAGGAATTTCACCTTGTATTATTTTGAGGAATAGGTCGTCCATAGTGCAAGAGTTTATATACAAGATTGTATGCTAGAATTCCTAAAAACTAAAGCAGTATAAAAACATAAATGAAATGAATCCGTATATTCTCAAAGATACATACACAGATGAAGAAAGAAAGGAGCTAGAAACATATTCAGAATTTCTTCAAGAGCTTCTCATAAACAAGGGGATCACAACAAAAGAAGAAGCAGATACCTATCTTAATCCTAATTATGATGAACATCTGCACGACCCGTTTTTGATGAAGGACATGAGTAAGGTTGTTGATCGGTTATTACTCGCAATTTCTAAAAATGAAAAGATTGTTATCTACAGTGACTATGACTGTGACGGAATTCCTGGAGGAGTATTGCTTCATGACTTCTTTAAGAAGATAGAATACAAGAATTTTGAAAATTATATTCCTCACCGACATGATGAAGGGTACGGACTCAATGTTTCTGCTATGGAGAAGTTCGGGAAAGAAGGAGTGGATGTTCTTATTAGTGTTGATTGTGGAATTACTGATGTGGAACCTGTTGAAAAAGCAAATGAATTTAATATTGACGTTATTATCACTGACCATCATTATCCAAATGGCATACTACCTCCCGCATTTGCAATTTTGAACCCGAAACAAGAAGACGATTCATATCCATATGACATGCTTTGTGGAACTGGGGTTGCGTTCAAGTTAGTTCAGGCACTTATTCAAAAGGGAAATTTCGATATAAAAAAAGGATGGGAAAAGTGGTGGCTTGATGTTGTGGGAATAGCAACTATTGCTGACATGGTTCCACTTACTGGTGAAAATCGGGTTCTTGCATACTATGGGCTACAGGTTCTTCGCAAGTCTATGCGTCCTGGCATTTTACAGTTGTGTAAAAAAATGTATATGAAGCAGTTTAGTATCACAGAAGATGATGTCGGGTTTATGATTGCCCCAAGAATCAATGCTGCATCACGCATGGATGTTCCTATGGACGCATTTAAACTTCTTTCAACTAATGATGAGTTGGAAGCAGGAATGCTTTCAACACATCTTGATAAAATCAATAACCAACGAAAAGGTATGGTCGGGGCTATTACACGAGAAGTTAAAAAACGCATTGAAGATGGCGGAGGAGAAGTCGGTGAGGTTATTGTTATGGGGAATCCAGACTGGAAGCCTCCACTACTTGGAATCGTCGCGAATAATATTTCTGAGATATATAAACGCCCCACATTTTTCTGGGGAAGGGATGGAGGAACACACCTAAAAGGCTCATGTAGGTCAGGAGACAACACAAATGTGATGACTCTTATGTCGGGTGTACCCGAAGGTTTATTTCTGAACTTTGGAGGGCATGCATTTTCTGGAGGGTTTTCTACACCGCATGAAAGGATTCATGAGTTGGAAGCGGAACTTTTAAAGGCGTATGCAGCTATTGATAAAAATACAGAAGAGGTTTCCATATTTATTGATAAAAAGCTATCACTTAATGATGTTAGTTGGGATACATATAGGGAGCTCGAAAAGATGATGCCATTTGGGCAAGAAAATATAAAACCACTGTTTCTCTTTGAGAATATACAGATACGTGATTCAAAAGACTTTGGAAAAGAAAAAAATCATCTACAGATAGATTTTGAGAAGGAGTTTGGAGGTAAAGTTTCTGCGATAGGTTTCTTTAAAACAGTCGGTGACTATGGTAATAAATTAGAACAGGGGAATATAATAAGTCTTGTAGCAACGATTGAAAAATCAACATTTGGACGTACAAACGAGCTCCGCTTAAGAATTGTAGATATTGTATAAGTTGACAAAATAAAAAATTCTGTTACCATCCTATATGGAATCAGTAAGTGGTGTTAACTCAGGAAGAAGGAGAGAGGCCATGCTGAGAAAAATAACTGTTCTATCAAAAATAAGAAATTGGCTTACAAAGATTTTTCTTAACGAACTCACTGAGCTCGTTGTGGAAGGAAAAAGTGAAGAAGGATCTTTCCAAGCTCGTTTCAAGGATGGGGAGTATGATTTTAAACCGGTCATCGCTGTTTCCCATCCTGCCCTCAAAAATTGGGTGTTTAATTCTCAACGTAGACGAAAGGTTGTGAAACTCCATGTGCCCAAAAGGAAGGGTATACCAATTGGTTTAGACGTGTATATAGCGTCTCGCCCCAAGATAGAATGTGTTGGTTGGGATGGAAAAAAGTTCTGCAAAAGCATCTCAATTAATGCAAAAAAAATATCCAGGTTTGAATCTTTTTGGCGCAATCTGGCGTCACGGCCCGCACGTTAGCGGGTCGTTTTCTTTTTTATTTTAAAAATAATCATATTTCACATTATTTAAGTGATATACTAGAAATTAATTTATGGAACATATTATTATATTTACTGACGGAGGAGCACGTAATAATCCAGGACCAGCTGGTGCCGGGGCTATTATTACTAATGAAAAAGGGGAAGTGCTTAAGGAAGCATCTAAGTATCTGGGGGAGCAGACAAATAACTGGGCAGAATATGAAGCAGTAATTCTCGGACTAGAAGAAGCCAAGTCGCTTGGGTTACAGAAGCACAAGATTGAATTTAATGTAGATAGTCAGTTGGTACAACAACAGCTTTTAGGGAACTATAGAGTTAAGGAACCAGGTCTTATCAAGCAGTTTGCCAGAGTCCGCAACATTTTAGACAGTGATTTTCCACACGTAACATTTACACACGTTAGGCGTGAATATAATAAAGAGGCGGACCGTCTCGCAAATGAAGCAATGGACAGGGGTGTTTAGAGTAGAAAAAGTATGGACAAACTTCTATATATACTCACGGGAGGATTTGCTCTTGGGGTACTGTGGCACTCGTTTATTGATTATGGGATATGGTTTTCAGTTTTTGTATTAAGTTTAGGTTTTTTTATTTTATTCACCGCATTTATTTTAGAGAATAAGCACGGTGTTTTGGTTGTTGGTGTCCTTGTTCTTTCTGTAGCGTTTGGATTATTGCGATATGATATCGCGAACATTCATCAAGGGAGTACTTTTGTTGGTAGTTTTATTGGTCAAAATATTGTTGCAGAAGGAATTGTAATTGATGAGCCAGACGCACGGGAAAATAATACAAATTACACAATTCGACTACGGAAAGTATTTAATGAAGAAGCGACTGAAAAGATTCGTGTAGTCGCAGGTTCTTATCCTGGTCTTATATATGGTGACAAAGTTTTAATTTCCGGAGAATTACAAAAGCCGAAGGGGTTTGAAACTGATGTCGGGAAGTATTTCGATTACGCGGCATTTCTTTCTAAGGACGATATTTTTTATCAAATGATATTTCCAAGGCTAGAGTATTTTTCAAGTGGACACGGACAGTTCGTGAAACAGTATCTGTTTAGTTTTAAAAATGCGTTTCTCTCTCAAGTGCAAAAATTGATTCCTGACCCGCAAGTTTCACTTCTTGGAGGTTTAGTTGTTGGTGCGAAACAGTCGCTTGGTGAGAAGCTTCAAAAAGATTTTCGAACGACTGGCATAATTCATATCGTTGTTCTTTCGGGTTATAACGTCACAATAGTCGCAGATGCAATCATGCGCTCCTTATCATTCCTACCGCGTGTTGTTGGGATGTCTCTAGGAGCAGGTGCTATAGTACTTTTTGCTCTTATGACTGGGGGGAGCGCCACTATAGTGCGCGCAAGTATTATGGCCCTCTTAGTAATTGCAGCTCGTGCAACTGGGCGAACATACGACATTACACGCGCACTTTTCGTTGCGGGGTTCATAATGATTCTACACAGTCCAAAGATTTTGGTACACGATGCGTCTTTCCAGCTTTCATTTCTCGCGACACTTGGGCTAATCTTACTTGCGCCAATTATTGAACGTCGCTTATGGTTCGTTCCAAGTAAGTTTCAGTTTCGTGAGTTTGCGACCGCGACCATTGCAACACAAATATTTGTACTCCCGCTTCTGCTCTACAAGATGGGTACACTTTCGCTTGTTGCACTGCCGGTAAATCTTTTGGTGTTAGTCACTGTTCCAGTAACGATGTTGTTCGGATTCCTTGCAGGAGTTATTGGATTTGTAAGTTCTGTTCTCGCAACTCCTTTTGCGTTTGTTGCCCATTTACTCCTCTCATACCAACTCTCAATTGTTGAATTATTTGCACGTATTCCATTTGCATCAATTCAAATTGACACATTCCCTTTGTGGCTTATGGTTGTGTTTTATGTTGGATACGCAATCATTTTACAAAAGATTTATATCAAAACCTAAAACTCTTATTACGTAATAGCAAGACTTTTCCACCTGTAATTACGGTGTTAATAGTAGATATGTATATACTATATGTATAGTCGTAATTATATTTTTTTGATATCAAATTTATGTCAACACAAACAATAGCTTTAGGTGGAGTAATTGCAATAGCATTAGCTGGTACTGGTACATACATGGCACAAAGTCGGATTGAGATTTGTCATGCAACAAGTTCTGAGGAGAATCCTTGGAATGTCATTACAGTAAGTGAAAAAGCATGGCCTGCTCATGAGGCTCATGGTGACAAATCACCAGTGCCAGCGGGAGGGTGTGATGCTGTTGAGGCACCACCAACAACTCCGCCAACTCCAGGAGGGACATTTTAAAGTTTTTCTTCAGAGTATAAAAAACACCACAATGCTGTGGTGTTTTTTTGTTAACAATCTGACTTAGCTATTCAGCTAAACGTTTTTCGATAACCCCCCAATTAATGTTTGATATGAATGCGTCGATGTACGTTCCTTTTTCTGCAGGAGTATAGTCCACCATAAATGCGTGTTCCCACATATCGAGCGCAATAAGGATTGGAAGTCCTGCAAGTACTCCGAGTTCGTGGTCTCCAACCCATGTTACATGGAGAGTTTTTCCTTTTGGGTCGAAGTACAAAACGGTCCACCCAATCCCGCGACTCATTCCGACTGTTTTAAAATGAGAAATAAAATCTTCAAAACTCCCGTACTTTCCAGCAAGTGCTTTTTTTAGTTCTCCATCTGAAATCTCTTGCGCTCCGTTCTCTAACCCTTCGAAGTAGTATTCATGCATACGCATACCATCGAATTCAAATGAGAATCGCCTTCGAAGTTCTGTAATTGCATACGCATGTTTTTCTTTATCCTCTAACTCAAGCTCGGCGATTTTTTCACGAACTAGATTTACGTGTTTTACGTATCCTTTATAAAGACCAAGATGAATCTCAATCTGTTTTTCGGAGATTCCTTTAAGCGTAGATAGATTAAATTGTTGTTCTTTGTATTCCATATAATGTTTAATTATTTTTTATATTGTACCAATATTTACATCCCTTTAGAAAGTGCGTATAGTCTGAGTGGAATTGACTATACGCACAAAGGAGAGTTCTAATGAAGATTTGTTTCCGAACAGAAGTTATTACGCAAGTCTTCCTTAGTGAGATTAAGGCTAACGGAGGGCATGTCGGACTCTTTTCACAGAGCGTTGATTGGGTTCGTTTTCCGTCAATATATACTGAAGATTCGTGTATCTGTCTTAGAGATGAGACTGAGTATGTTCTTGGTCTTTATGACAGCACAAGTCTTAATGTTGCGGTTATTGGGTACAATATTAAAGGAAAAAGTTGCGTTGTCTACCAGTTGCAAGGATTGTTTGCTGGTGAACTACTTCTCCTAAGAGGTTGGGAGAGGACACTTTTAGCGACCATTGTGCGGCTTGCAAAACTTTCGGGTTTAACGAAAGTAGAGGTCGTGCCTTCGCATAAAAATCGATGGTATCCTCAAGGTGAATATGATAAAGCATTAAGAAACCAATTTCACCTTCGTTACGATGTGACTTCCCAATTTTTGGGATTCAATATAGCGCATCAAGATTCTAACGAGAACCATGTTTTGCGTTTAACTTGAGGGGGTGGGTACACAGTATCCTACCCCCTTTTGAATTACGATATACTTTTTATATGAATACTATACATCGCTACAGCTCCGTTCTTATTGTTGCCACCTTCTTTTCAATAAATCTTTTTATTTGGTCTGCTGTCTTTGCGGATGGGAAAGAAGGCGTGCTAACTGTTGCATTTCTTGATGTTGGACAAGGTGATGCAATTTTTATAGAAGCTCCAAATGGAAATCAGATGTTGGTTGATGGAGGACGGAACCCTGCGGTATTGCGGGAACTTGGAGAAGTGATGTCGTTTAGCGATAGAACAATTGATGTGGTTGTCGCGACGCACCCAGACAAGGACCATATCTCGGGGCTAATTGATGTGTTCAGACGGTATGACATTAACACCTTTCTTTATTCAGGGGTTATGCATGATACTGGTGAGTACCGGACACTTCTTAATACTGTTTCAGAAGAAGGAATTGCACCAACGCTTGTACGTCGTGGAATGCGCGTGGTTTTAGGCGGCGGAGTATTTGCAGAGATTTTATTTCCCGACAGGGACGTTTCTCATGTAGAAACAAATCTTGGCTCAATCGTGCTTCGTGTTGTGTATGGAGAAACGGAAGTAATGCTCACGGGGGACTCGCCACAAAGTATTGAGAAATATTTAGTATCAATTAGTGGGAGAAAGCTAGAGAGCGACATATTAAAAGCTGGGCACCACGGTTCAAAAACTTCATCTGCGGAAAGTTTTGTTGGTCTTGTAAATCCAGAGTTCGCAATTATTTCAGCGGGAAAAGATAACAGCTATGGACACCCGCACAAAGAAGTAATGGAAATATTCGAACGACTTGGTATTGAAACAATAAACACCGCGGACGCCGGAACAATTATTTTTACATCGGACGGTACTACATTTACACAAAAATAAACAGCAAGGTTGCCCTTGCTGTTTATCCTACCTATTCTTTATGTATATTAAATCAAACCTGCTTTTTTGAGAGTTTTGTATGCGCCGTTCTTGTTGATAATTTTGATTCCTTGTGTTGAAAGTTTAAGAGTTACTTTCTTATCAATTTCTGGAACAAAAATAGTTTTCTTTTGGATGTTTGGTTGGCGGCGTTTTTTACCAGTTGGGTTAAATTTGGTAGCACGAGTAGCGTTACTGTATCCGCCAGCAACTTTTGAGGTTTTATTCGTGATGGGACATGTTTTTGCCATATTTCTTTAGTGGATGCTATGGTATCATTACTCAACTATCAATGCAAATAATATCGCTCACTATATAAGTACATGTCAGTAGAAATTCTTTTCCTTATTTTAATACTTATTCTCTCTGTAGTAATTCATGAAGTTTCTCATGGGTATGCTGCGAATATGCTTGGGGACCCAACAGCCAGAATGGCGGGGCGACTCACACTTAATCCAATCAAGCACCTTGATTTAATGGGCTCGATCATCATTCCAGGACTTTTAGTACTTTCAGGTTCCCCATTTCTTTTTGGGTACGCAAAGCCTGTACCGTACAATCCATATAACTTACGAAAGTATTCATGGGGACAGAAGTGGGGAGAAGCAGTTGTTGCAGCTGCGGGACCGGGGGTGAACATGCTTATTGCAATTATATTTGGTTTGTTTGTACGTTTCAGCTCTTCTTTTAGTTTTGCTACTCCTGCGTTTATTGAAATTAGTATGACGATTGTATTTATTAATATCCTTTTAGCAGTTATTAATATGCTTCCTATTCCTCCACTTGACGGATCTAAGGTTTTGGGTGTGTTACTACCGTTTTCACTCGCTCAATCATATGCCCGGGTAAGATTTATGCTTGAACACAACATATTTCTTGCATTTGGACTTGTAATACTATTTGTATACCTCTTTGGAGGCGTATTTGCCCAATTTATATTTTATCTTTCATCGCTTATAGTTGGGTTCTAGGCGACGGATACTCTCTAAACCTCATATAGTTACTTTGGTAAGTCTTGCATTTTCGATAGTATAATAGTAAAGTGGTGGCACTGCGGAGTGCAGTTTTTTGTTTAAATACATGTCAACAATCAGCCAATTAATTAGAAAAGGAAGAACGAAACCTGCCAATCGATCAAAGGCAGTGGCTCTAACTCGTGGATTTAATACACTCAAAAACCGACCGACAAAATACCCTTCACCGTTTAAGCGTGGGGTATGTACCAAAGTAACCACCAAAACTCCTCGAAAGCCGAACTCAGCCATCAGAAAGATTGCGCGCGTGAGACTTACTAATGGTATGGAAGTTACCGCATATATTCCAGGAATGGGACATAACCTTCAAGAACACGCAGTGGTACTTCTTCGAGGAGGGCGAGTAAAAGATATTAACGTTAGGTACACGATCGTACGCGGTAAACTTGATACAGAGGGAGTACAAAAACGAAAGAAGAGCCGAAGTCGTTACGGTACAAAAAAGGAGAATTAATTTTAACCTATGCGAAGACCACTTAAGAAAAAAATAGAATTACAGCCAGATATTACCTATGATTCAGTGAAGGTTTCAAAGCTTATTAACTACATTATGGAGCGAGGTAAAAAAAATGTTGCACGAAAAATTGTATACGCAGCATTTGCTGAGTTAAAAGCAAAAGGAGACCCAATTGAGATATTTGAAACAGCACTACGAAACGTTGAACCATCTATGGAAGTACGTTCTCGTCGTGTTGGAGGTGCAAACTACCAAGTGCCACAAGAAGTACGAGCAGAGCGACGCCTATCCCTTGCAATGCGGTGGATTATTACTGCTGCTAAAGCACGAAAAGGAATGCCAATGCATAAACGTCTTGCAGACGAGCTGTTACTTGCAAGTAACAAAGAAGGAGAAGCAGTAAAGAAACGGGAGAACACTCACAAGATGGCAGAGGCTAACAAGGCATTTGCTCACTTCGCGTGGTAAATTAATATATTGTAAGATTCCTATCTATTTTGATAGAAAAATGATACAAAAGAACCAGCTTACGTTGGTTCTTTTAATTTTTGAAAGGTTGGTGTCATGCTCGCAAAATGGAACCTATTCACGTGTATCTTCACACTGGTTCTGTCTGGGTGTGCAAACCTTACGGAACCTTATTTTCACACCCAAGAGCCTGTTGAGTTGAAATTTTCTTTCAAAGACTGCATGCCGTATGTGCATTCAACAAGAGTGAACGGCGATGTCCCCCCCTCTCTTGTATTTATCCAACAAGTTTCTCAAGCAATTTTTTCATGTGAATACTTTCGTGGAAAACCGTTGCGACGTTACGGAAACTTTGGTCCACAATTGAAAATTAACGGACATAAATTGTTTGCAGGTTGGGGGTACGCGATTACCGATGGTTCGAATAGCTTCACCGAACTCATCAATGCACAAAACTTCGCCACTTTCTACAAAGACTTTGGCAAGGTGAAACTGAACGTCAACGAGGGTCCGCTCACTGTTGGTGACTATGATAAGAAACTTCGGGCATTTTTTGTTGAAGTTCGAAGCAGGTACATTATTGGCACAAAAACCATTGCAGCACTCGGGATGTTCAGCTTTTACAAGAGTAAGACAAAGTACCGTCTATTTCTCTGGGTCCAAGACTATGATCTCACGAGGAGTGAAATTGCTCAGCGATTTGGCGGCATGATGGAGCTTATTGTTGTACCCAAGACTTCAATTGCGGAGGTAAAGGAGTAAGAAGAAATAACTGGCCGCGTTCAACCATACACGCGGCCAGTTTCCAGTTGCACAACAAGGAGTTATACGTTATGCTAACTTCCAATTGTGGCGTTTGCGCCGCATTTTAATTTAAATAACATAATATGGAACGAGCCTATCCACTAGAAAAAGTAAGAAACTTCGGGATTATTGCCCACATTGATGCTGGTAAGACGACTACGTCTGAGCGAGTGCTTTTTTATACTGGAATGAGTCAT
>JABMNX010000015.1 GCA_013204405.1 Candidatus Kaiserbacteria bacterium
AATAGGAGAGGAGTAGCCCTCTGCAAGTTCCTTAATGGATACTTTAAGTTCATGGCTATATCCTACTGGAGAATATTCAGCTCTTTATATCAGGGTATTTTTATTTTCTTGCATTTTTGAGAGTGTCCTGTATACTCTCTCTAATTCATATTGAAGATCTATGTACGAGATTCTTTAGAGATTCTCGGACCTATGGACAAAAAGAACCGCTGTGGCGCCTTTGTCCATATGCGGATTTTTTAATACTGAACAATTTTTTAATGAAATTCATCCTAGGAACAAAACAATACATGACGCAGGTCTTTGACGACCAAGGAGTATCATATCCTGCTACTGTTGTTTCTGCTGGTCCAGTAACTGTCACTCAAGCTAAGGATATTGAGAAAGATGGATACCAAGGAGTACAAGTTGGATATGGAGAGCGGAATGAAAAGAATATCAATAAAGCACAACGGGGACAGTTTAAAGATTTAGGGTTGTTTCGATACGTACGAGAGTTTCGTGCGGAGGGTGAATATAACCGAGGAGATGTTATTGACGTATCAACATTTGAAGTAGGGGATGTTGTTGAGGTAAGTGGAATTTCAAAAGGAAAGGGGTTTCAAGGAGTAGTAAAACGTCATGGATTTTCTGGAGGGCCAAAAACACACGGTAACAAGCACCATGAACGAACCCCTGGTTCAATTGGAGCAACTGGCCCACAGCGTGTTTTTAAAGGAGTGCGTATGGCAGGACGAATGGGAACAGACCGTGTGACCGTAAAGAACCTAAAGGTTCTTCAAATTGACACAGAAAACAACCAGATTGTGCTAAAAGGAGCTATTCCCGGACACCGTGGTACGCTTGTTGAAATTAAGGTCAAATAATCAAGTAAATAAATAGCATGGAAACTAACATATACAACCAGGAAGGAAAAGCAACGGGAACAGTCAATCTCCCCGAAGCTATTTTTGGACTCAAATGGAATGGTGACCTCGTACACCAGGTTGTTGTTGGTATGCAGTCAAACAAGAGGACCCCAATCGCACATACAAAAAACCGCGGGGAGGTAAGAGGTGGTGGTAAAAAACCGTGGAAGCAAAAGGGAACTGGTCGTGCACGACATGGTTCAAGCCGATCTCCGATTTGGCGAGGGGGAGGAATAACCTTTGGTCCACGAAACGATAAAGATTTTTCAAAAAAGATAAATAAAAAAATGAAGACGAAAGCTCTTTATGTGGCACTTTCACAGAAATTACGTGATGGAGAGATATTATTTATTGATACACTATCGTTTACAGAGCCAAAGACATCCGAAGCAAAAAATATCCTATCAGCACTTTCAACAGTTAATGGTTTTGATACACTTGTATCAAAGAAGAAAAATAGTGCACTACTTACCCTTAATGAGAAAGACGTTGTTGTGGAGAAGAGTTTTGATAATCTTGGAAATATTGAGGTTGATGAGGTACGAAATCTTAATGCGCTTGATGTGCTTTCCTACAAATATGTCATCATTACCAAGCCAGAAGATGCGATTTCATTTTTCTCTAGCAAAGGAATGACAGTATCTGGTAGTGTGGTAGAAAAAGATGACGAACCTAAAGAGGTTGCAAAGAAAGTGGTAGCTAAGAAAGCTGTAAAGAGCGTAGCAAAAAAATAACATGGCATTATTTCGACTAAAAAAAGATATTGAAGAAAAGAAAACATCAAAAGATGTAGTAGTTTCTGATGCTCAAGCTTCTGGAAAGAAGGTTGCAGTAAAGAAGGAAGTGGTTAAAACAGAAAAAGAAAAACCTGTTTCAGATGTTCTTTTACTTAATTACAAAAAAGATATACAGTCTGTACTCAAGCACCCACGAGTTACAGAAAAGGCAACACTCCAGTCTGAAAAAGGCGTATACGTGTTTGATGTTGCTCCACGCGCAACAAAGAAAGAGGTTATTGAGGCAGTGAAGGTATTTTATAAAGTTACTCCACGGAAGGTTAATATAGTTAATGTTCCCTCAAAGAAGGTTAATATACGTGGAAAACAGAACAAATATGGAGTAAAGTCAGGTGGAAAGAAAGCGTATATATACGTGAAGAAGGGAGACACGATTGATATCGTCTAATTATATTAGTATCGGCATATGAAAATATTTAAACCAACAACACCAGGAAGACGAGGAATGACACGAGCGACTCTTACAAAAGTCACTGCTTCTGAGCCGTTTAAAAAATTAACAAAAGGACGACAACGAGCTGTTGGGCGAAATAGTCAGGGGCGCATCACAACTAGACACAAAGGTGGAGGACATAAACGACTCTATCGAGATATTGATTTTCTTTTTAATAAAAAAGATATACCTGCAAAAGTTGAGACTATTGAGTATGACCCAAACCGGTCAGCGTTTATTGCACTTGTGCTATATGCTGATGGTGAACGTCGTTATGTACTCTTACCACAGTCTCTTAAGGTGGGGGATACGGTAATTGTTTCAGAAAAGGCTCCGTTAAAGCCGGGGAATCGACTTCGAATTAAGAATATTCCAGTTGGTACGTTCGTTTACAACGTTGAGATAAAACCAGAAGGAGGAGCAAAACTTGCGCGCTCTGCTGGAAACTACGCAGAAGTGATCGGACTTGATGGTGGGTATACACTTCTCAAAATGCCATCTACTGAAGTACGAAAAGTTCTTGAAAACTCATGGGCTTCAATTGGCGAAGTCTCAAATGAAGAACATAAATTAGTAAATATCGGAAAGGCAGGACGAAACCGATGGCTTGGTAAACGACCTACAGTTCGAGGAGCTGCCATGAACGCAGTTGATCACCCATATGGTGGTGGAGAAGGAAAGTCTGGACGTGGACGGCGTCGCGCAGTCTCTAAGTGGGGTAAGCCTACAGGAAAGGGTCAAAAGACACGAACTCCAAAGAAATACTCAAATTCACTTATCGTTCGACGACGAAAAGTTGGAAAGAAGCGATAAGCAACAAAAACCCCAGAATGCACTGCATTGGGGTTTTTGTTGATTTAGTTTTCTATATATGGTTTTGTTTACTATAGAGTTACTTACATTCTTACTCAAGGGAGAAACAAAATGCCAACCCATAACTACAAGGGTCGCATAATCAGCGTAACACCCAGTCCAGGCGGTATGTATGACTACGACATGCGTTTTAGTAGAACATATGGCAAGGATCCAACCGGCTGTGTGTTTGAGTACAATCAATATATAGAAAAGGGTGTAGAGGTTGTTGTGCTATTTGAAGGTAAAAAGGTAATAATCACGTTACCTACCAAAAATATAGTCACCCTTCAAAAGGGTCCACGCACGTACCTTTATTTCAAGAACAACTAACGACGTTTAACCATTATTGGTTAAACGTCGTCCTATTATCTTTAAATTTGACATTAGCCACTGTTTTAGCTACTATATACGCCAAGCTCGAGAGAGCTTTTTAATTTGATATGGCACGATCCATTAAAAAAGGACCATACATAGACCTGAAGCTTCAAAAGAAGATTGAGGGTAAGAAACCAAAAGATACTGGTTCTATTAAGACGTGGGCACGTCGAAGTCAAATTTCACCAGAAATGGTTGGATTTACATTTGGGGTCCATAATGGGAGAGAGCATATCAGTGTGTTTGTTACTGACGAAATGGTTGGACACCGGTTAGGTGAATTTTCACCGACTAAGAAATTCCACCGACATGGAGGTAAAATGCAGAAAGAATTAGAGCAACGACAGAAAGAAGCTGAAATTACTGCAGCAAAGGCAGCTAAAGTAGCTGCCGACAAATAATTTTTTGAATAATAGTTACATTGTATGAAAGCTCGACTTAAAAACTACAGACAATCTCCACGCAAGGTTCGACTTGTAGCTAACCTTGTTCGCGGTAAGAGTATTTTCCGAGCCTTAACAGCTCTTTCATTTCTTGATAAGAAGTCAGCATTACCTATTAAGAAACTACTTGAGTCTGCAGTTGCAAACGCTGAGACACAGGGTGTAAAAAAGGAATCTCTTGTTGTATCAGATATTCAGGTAGATGAGGGGTTTTCATTCACCCGATATCGACCACGAGCACGAGGTACTGCTGCTCCTATAAGGAAACGTTCAAGCCATATTAATATAGTGCTTGGTACTGGGACTGACAAATAATACAAGAATCATGACACATAACGTACACCCATATGCACATAGACTTGGAATACTTCGAGATTGGAAATCACGGTGGTTTTCTTCGAACCCAAAGGTGTATCGAGATGGAGTTAAGCTCGACACAAGCGTCCGTGAATTTTTGACGAAACGACTACGAGGTATGTACGTGAGCTCTATTGAGATGGAGCGAAATCAAAACATGCTTCGTATTATTATTAAAACCTCACGACCTGGAGTTGTCATTGGGCGTAGCGGAGAAGGAAGTGTGAAGATTAAAGCCGATGTCTTAAAATTAGCTAATAAGCTTAAACTTGGAGAGGTTCCAGAAATTAAGATTGATGTCGAAGAAGTGCGTTCACCAGAATCGAACGCAGCTATTGTTTCTCAGATGATTGCAGAAGGTCTTGAAAAGCGTATGCCATTTCGACGCGTTCTTAAACAGACTGCAGAGAAGGTAATGGCCAATCGAGATGTAGAAGGGGTGCGAATAGCTCTTGCTGGACGACTTGGAGGAGCAGAAATGGCTCGACGAGAACAAATAAAGAAGGGGCGTATCCCTCTTCAGACTTTTCGAGCAGATATTGATTTTGCACGAGAAAAGGCGTATCTTCCATACGGTATCGTTGGTATTAAAGTGTGGGTGTATCGAGGAGACGTGTTTGATGCAGCTAAAGAATAAAGGCTTATGTTATTTCCAAAGAAAGTAAAATTTAGAAAATGGCAGACTGGACGTTCCAACAAGAGCAAGGTTCATAATGCTACTCGTGGAGGTGAAGTTTCATTTGGTTCTCATGGGCTCAAAGCTCTCGCGACTGCTCGAATTAAGTCAAACCAGATTGAAGCAGCTAGGCGGGTGATTAGCCGTACACTTGGAAAGACTGGAAAAATATGGATTAGAGTTTTCCCTGATAGACCATACACAGCAAAAGCAGCAGAGGTTGGTATGGGAAAAGGAAAAGGAGATCCACAAGGGTATGTAGTAGAGGTGCTCCCTGGACGTATCATGTTTGAAATTGATGGAGTTTCAGAGGAAGTCGCCAAGGAAGCCCTTCGAAAAGCAAGTGCTAAACTTCCAATTAAGAGTAAGATGGTAACGAGGTAGAGATTTACGGTAAACATATCATGGCAACACACAAAGAAAAAAGTAATAAAGATTTAATAAAAATGCTTAACGAAAAGCGTGAAACGTTGCGCAAGTTTCGTTTCGGTATTTCAGGAAGCAAGACTCGTGATGTAAAAGAGGGGAAAAACGCACGAAAAGAGGTCGCACAAATTTTAACGCAACTTAACTCTCGTTCATAAACGTACGTACCAAACACCAACACCATGACTGAAAAACAAACAAAAGAAAACACAATGGAGAATGAAAACACAAAAAAAGGAAAAAAGGTGTTTGCAGGTACTGTTGTGTCTAATAAGATGAAGGACACTGTTGTTGTTCTTGTTTCTCGATATACTAAAGACGTCAAATATAAGAAATTTGTTAAGAGCTCAAAAAAATATATGGCGCACGATGAGGGTAATACAAAAGAAATCGGAGACAAGGTACATATTGAGGAAACTCGTCCAATCTCAAAGAATAAAAAATTTATCGTAACCTAACATGATTCAACCACAAACTACAGTAAGAATAACAGATAACTCAGGCGCAAAAATGGGCGTTGTGTTCAAGATTCTTGGAGGTTCAAAGCGACGGTACGCTCGCATAGGGGATATTGTTGTACTTTCAGTTAAATCTGCAGAACCACGAAAGTTAGTAAAGAAGAAGGAAGTGGTTCGAGGTATTGTCGTGCGTCAGAGGCAACCATTTAGACGTAAAGATGGTTCATATATTCGTTTTGATGAGAACGCTGTTGTTATAGTTGAGAAAGAGAAGAAAGAACCGCGAGCAGGACGAATCTTTGGACCAATCCCACGAGAGATTGCAGAGGCAGGGTACCAAAAGATTGTTTCTTTAGCACCTGAGGTTGTGTAACAGTAGTTCTATATACAGATATGAAAATAAAAAAAGGAGACAAAGTAATAGTAATAGCTGGAAAAGACCGAGGTAAAAGCGGAAAGGTTCTTAGAGCGCTTCCGAGAGAAGAACGTGTGGTTGTTGAGGGGGTAAATGTCGTAAAACGGCATCAACGAGCTACTAGCCAACGACAAAGTGGTCAAATTATTGATAAGACACTTCCCGTTCATGTTTCAAATGTTATGATTGTTGATCCTAAGAAAGGGGTGCCAACGCGTATCGGAATTAAGAGGGTGGATGGGAAGTACACTCGAGTTACGAAGAAGAGCAATACAGAGCTTTCATAATCTAAGATTTAAACCATGTCATTAACCAAAGAAAAACAAAATAATATCTTTTCAACAATTAAAGAAAAGTTTAATTATACAAATGTGTCTCAGTCACCAAAGATTGAGAAGGTAACCGTATCCACAGGAGTTGGTTCAACAAAAGATAAGAAGAAAATTGAAACTGTTATTAATAGCCTTACGAAGATTACCGGACAGAAACCTTTAGCTTGTTCTGCAAAGAAATCTATCGCAACATTTAAACTTCGCGAAGGTGAAATTGTAGGGTACCAAGTAACATTACGAGGAGCTAGAATGTATGATTTTCTTGATAAACTTATCCATATAGCGCTCCCACGAACTCGTGATTTTCGAGGCATTAAAGTTACTTCTATTGATGAGATGGGTAACATCTCTATTGGAATCAAAGAGAACACTATTTTCCCAGAGACTTCAGACGAAGAACTTCGAGATGTATTTGGACTTACCATAACCATCACTACTTCAGCACAGTCACGTGAAGAGGCAGAGGATCTTCTAAGAGGTGTTGAGTTTCCACTTAAAAAGGAAGAAGAGTAGCGGTCTAAGGAGGGTGGGCTGTAGGGTGAAATAAGAACCGTTTAAAGCCACTTAAGACGATTTGTGATAATGTGGGTCTTTTTTGTTATTTTTTATTGAACGAGTACCTAAAGCTAAAGGCTTATTAGTTACGTAGAGTAATAGAAATAGAAGAGCCGGGAAACCCTATTATTTTCGAGCTAGAGAGCTAATATAGAGCCTTGCTGGGCTCTATATTTGACTTTAGACTCCTCCCCTGATAGTATATGCCAAGCGTTTCAAAGCGCTTTTTCATTTAGATATGGCAAAAAAATCAGTAATAGCACGGTCAGAAAAGACACCTAAGTTTACATCACGCATTGTACGACGATGTTTTCGCTGTGGGAGAGTCCACGGATTTATGCGAGACTTTGGTCTTTGCCGGATATGTTTCCGTGAACATGCTAATGAAGGAAATTTGCCTGGAATTAAAAAAGCATCATGGTAACCGACCCTATAGGAGATTTTATAATACGACTTAAGAACGCATCCGCGGTAAAGAAGGATGTAGTTGTTGCTCCACACTCAAAACTTCGATTTGCAGTAGCTGAGGTGCTTCAAAGAATTGGATATATAAAGTCAGTCAACAAAAAAGGGAAAAAGGTTGGAAAGACTATTGAAGTTGAGCTACGTTACAATAAAGACAACACGTCACCTATTCACGGGGTTGAGCGAGTGTCTAAGCCGGGACGCCGACTGTACTTTGGAGCAAAAGAAATTTACCCAGTTAAGTACGGGAAAGGTTCCCTTATCCTTTCAACTCCTAAAGGAATTTTAACTGACGTTGAGGCTCGAAAAGAAAAAGTCGGAGGAGAAGCGCTTTTTAAGATTTGGTAATCACACTTATATATGTCACGAATTGGAAAACTAGCAGTAATAATCCCCGCAAAGACAGAAGTAACTGTCTTGGATAATACTATTTCTGTGAAAGGGCCTCTTGGGGCACTAGCTCGTCCACTTCATAAAGCAGTTGCTGTTTCGATTGAGAATAATGAGGTGGTCGTAACACCCGTTGGTAAGTCCCCTTTATCAAAAGCACTTTGGGGGACATATGCTTCTCATATAAAAAATATGATTGAGGGTGTGAACCAGGTATTTGAAAAGAAGCTCATAGTTGAAGGGATTGGGTACCGTGTTAATCTCTCAGGTAAGAGTCTTGAGTTAATTGTCGGGTTCTCTCACCCAGTAATCTTTACTATTCCTGAAGGACTTACAGTGAATGTTGAAAAAAACACCATTTCAGTTTCAGGTCCAGATAAAGAAAAAGTGGGACAATTCACAGCTGAGGTTCGAGCTGTTAAAAAACCAGAACCATACAAAGGAAAGGGAATTCGATATGAGAATGAAATTGTACGCCGAAAACAAGGTAAGAAGACTGCGTAATTTTTAAGATACTAAATCATGATAGGAAATATTAAAAAAATAAGACGGGAACGACGACACAGCCGTATTCGGGCAAAGGTTTCAGGAACTGCTCTTGTTCCTCGTTTATCTGTGTTCAAGTCAAACACACAGTTAGCGGCTCAAGTCATTAATGATGAAGAAGGGGTTACATTGGTTGCAGCTTCAACATCCAACTTTAAGACTGGGACCCTCCAAGCACGTGCGATAGAGGTAGGGAAAAAAATAGCCGAGGACGCCAAAAAGAAAGGGATTGAAAAAATTGTATTTGATCGAGGAGGGTTTATTTATACTGGAAACATAAAAGCATTAGCGGACAGTGTTCGTGCTGGAGGCATTACGTTTTAATTGAGATTTTAATTACTATGACAGAAATAACTACACAAAAAGATACTACACCAATTGTCGCCCCTGTTGGTGAACAAGTAGAAAAGAAAGGGTTTAAGAAGAACTCTCGTCGTATTGTTCGTCGTGAAGACCGAACACGGTCAGAGTTTACTCAGAAGATAATTAGTATTCGACGTGTGACTCGTGTTGTTTCAGGAGGACGACG
>JABMNX010000004.1 GCA_013204405.1 Candidatus Kaiserbacteria bacterium
CGGGTTTTGTAGAAAGGGATGGAAAGAAACTTCCGGTAGGTTTTCAACTTACCGCACCGCACTTGCAAGAAAAAACACTCTTCACTGTTGGTTACGACATTGAAGCAATTCAATAAGTAGTGTTTAATTAAAGAAATGGATTTTACATATCTCAACATCGAGCATTTGTTTTTGCTGGTTTTCCAATTCCTAACAGGACAGGGAAGTGTGAATGTCGACTCTGTATTAGCGCAAAGAGAGATTATTTTATTTTGGGATTGGTTTAAGGCTATTTCGACAGTTGTGTCACTTCTTCTTTTGACAGGTGTGGTATATTCGTACATCAGGCTTTCTCAAGTTAGGAAAGAGGAGTTGGACGAACTTAATAGTATGACCGAGGCTTCAGTTGCTGGAGAGGCCGTAGAACTCCGGCGCGATAAGAGGTGGGATCAGGTACTTCTTCATGTGAATTCTGAATCATCTAACGATTGGCGTCAGGCAATTATTGAAGCAGACACTATACTTGAGGATATAGTCTTCCGTTCGGGGTATCCGGGGGAGACTCTTGGAGAAAAAATGCGAGGAATTGAGAAGAGTGATTTCCATACTCTCGATGAGGCATGGGAAGCACATAAAGTACGAAACCGTATTGCACACGACGGCTCACAATTTCTCCTATCAAAACGTGAAGCTCTCCGTATTATAGATTTATACAAGAAGGTTTTTGAGGAATTCTATTACATATAGGAAACTTCAGATCTAATTTACAAGTGGTAGTTTTGTTGGTATACTTCATATATTAAACGCTTCAAGGCGTTTTTTGCATAGACCGCGGAGTAGAGGAGCGGTACCTCGAGAGGCTCATAACCTCTAGACGCCGGTTCGAGTCCGGCCTCCGCAACACGTAAAAGAAAATACACCCCAACAAGGGTGTATTTTCTTTTTTGAGCCACCTCGCAGAATCGAACTGCGGACCTTTGCGTTACGAATGCAATGCTCTACCAACTGAGCTAAGGTGGCGTATATAGTATTGTAACTCTGAGCCCAGAAGCGGGATTGAACCGCTGACCTCTCCCTTACCATGGGAGTGCTCTACCATCTGAGCTATCTGGGCAACAAACATTAAGATACACTAAAATATATAAAAGATAAACGCCTCATATAAAATATGAGGCGTTTATCTTTCTGCGCGAGTGAAGGGACTCGAACCCTCGACCTTCCGCGTGACAGGCGGACGCTCTAACCAGCTGAGCTACACCCGCAATGTGACAGATTCTATCAGAAAATTCTGATTTTGTCTTGGTGTCGACGGGGGGAATTGAACCTCCGACCTCAGCTTTATGAGTGCTGCGCTCTAACCAACTGAGCTACGCCGACATTATTTAATTATGAGTGAGACGAGTTAGTAAATAATAAGTGCCACAGTAGTCCGACAGTATATAACCCTAACTAAAAAAGCTCCAATGAGCGTATAGATAAAATACCATAAAACATACAATTCTGCATCAAGCAATAGTCATCCGGGACTCCACACTGAAGAGTAAAATAAGTGATGGTATACTACCCATATGTCTAGTAAAGAAGAAATCCAAAAAAAGATTACTGAGCTTGAAAGTCAAATGAACGCATCCGATTTTTGGCAAGATAAAGATAAAGCACAATCAATCATTAAAGAAATTCAAGACCTTAAGACAGAAGCAGAAGGTGGCGGAAAGTACGATAACAGTAATGCAGTTATCACAATTTTTTCTGGTGCTGGAGGAGATGATGCTGAGGATTTTTCCGCAATGCTATTTAGAATGTATCAGAGGTATGTCGAAAACAAAGGGTGGGTGTGGAAAATACTTCACGAGCACTCGAATGATCACGGGGGGTACCGGAATCTTTCGTTTGAGGTTTCTGGAAAAAAAGTATATGGGACACTTAAAAATGAGTCAGGGGTACACCGCCTCGTTCGGCTTTCTCCATTTAATGAAAAAAGTAAACGTCACACATCTTTTTCTATGGTTGAAGTGGTACCGATTCTTCCTAAATTAAACGATATAGAGTTTACAGATGATGAGATAGATGTCCAATTTTCAACATCAAGTGGTCCTGGTGGGCAGAATGTAAATAAGCGCGAAACTGCAGTGCGTATCGTACACACACCAACTAATCTTTCAGTTCATGTAGAGTCAGAACGTTCACAGGCACAGAATAAAGAACGTGCACTTGAAGTACTTAAGGGAAAAGTCTTTCGTAAACAGGAAGAGGACCGTAAAAAAGAAGCTCGAGGGCTTTCGATATCAAAAACAGTTGAAGTTGAGTGGGGCAACCAAATACGTTCGTACGTTCTTCATCCATATCAGATGGTAAAAGACCACAGGACTAGTGCCGAAGTGCGTGATGCAGAAGGTGTTTTTAACGGAGACCTTGATGTGTTTGTGGACGCCGAACAAGATCTGGAGTAAAATCTATAATGAAATCAATATGTATATATGATCTACTTTGATAACGTATCAAAAATCTACAATGGAAATGAGCCAGCGCTTCAGGACATAACTCTTTCTGTTGAACCAGGTGAATTTGTGTCGATTGTGGGACACTCTGGCGCAGGCAAAACAACATTACTCAAGATGCTTTTAGCAGAAGATAGCCCAACGCACGGGTCTATTTTTTTTGAGTCAACAAATATCCATAATCTAAGTCGTGATGAACTTAATCGACTGCGTCGCCGTATTGGCATGGTGTTTCAGGATTTTCGGCTTATCCCTAACAAAACTGCATACGAAAATATTGCGTTTGCAATGGAGGCTGCAGGACGGTCTGAGGAAGAAATAGCGACCGATGTTCCATACGTTCTTGATTTGGTTGACTTGGGTGATAAAATTTGGAGTTTTCCCCGAGAACTTTCCGGAGGAGAACAGCAGCGTGTCGCAATAGCACGAGCTATCGTTAATCAGCCTGATGTCGTGATAGCAGATGAGCCTACGGGAAATCTTGACCCAGTGAGCACATTTGACATTGTCCAGATTCTTAAAAAAATTAATGACCTTGGAACTACTGTCTTATTAACTACTCACAATAAAGGGGTTATTGATTCATTGGGACACCGTGTCATTACAATGGATGGGGGGAGAGTGATTCGGGACGACAAATCCGGTAAGTACGCC
>JABMNX010000016.1 GCA_013204405.1 Candidatus Kaiserbacteria bacterium
ACATAAACGCGAACGGCAATGTTCCATCTTTAGGTTTAATATACTTTGCAGTCTCGTCAATCCGTTTCTTAAGGTCATTTTTAAATTCTTTTTCTAACACCTCACGTTGTATGTCGTCTTTCTCATCAACAAGTCGGCGATAATTATCAAGTGAGAATTTCGCGTCAACGGGGATCATGCCATCTTTTGTAATTACAACCGCATCTACGGTCTCCTTGTCAGGAAACTGGTACTGCATCTTGTATCCTGTGGCTGGGAGAATATTTTCAAGCGCAAGTTGGAGTGACGCTTCGCCAAGGTTACCTCGTTGTTTTTGATGTTTAAGTACTTTCTCAAGGTTCTGAAGCTGTTCACCGACATCAAATACTTTCTTGTTTGATTCTGAGACTTCAGAAATTTCTTTTGTTACTACACGAAGCTGGTCGTGCATACTTTTTATAACATCTTGGCTTTGTGAAGATTGTGTCTTGAGTGACTCGTAAAGCTTCTCGCTTGTCTCCCCCATCTTTCTATCCATAGCATTACGGAGCTCTTGCATTTCTTTTTGCATTAAAAGCATTCCGTCACTACTTCCCGTATCTTTACTACCGTTTTTAAAAATAATCCACAATACAACTGCGTTGAGTGCAACTACGATAAATATTAAAAATGCTACAGCAGTAAAATCCATGGATGAATTGTATCACTAGCGCTCGTTTCTCTCAAACACTATATATTTAGTCGTCTCTATAAGAAGAAGATTAAATAGGCCTATTCCAAACAAGACAGCCATTTCGTTTACTGTAAGAGAAGTCAGTGATAATAGTTTCTGAAGCGGTGCCCATGTTACAGCAAGAATCAAAAGAAGAATACTCACTGAAAGTGCTCCAAACAAGTACTTGTTACTAAAGAACGAAACTTTCCATATGGGAATATGAAGACTTTTAAATGAGAATGCAAAGAATATCGAATCAAGAGATAGCGCAACAAACATAAATGTACGTACTTCTTCAATAGGTATATCAAACGCCAGAAGGATAAAGTATAAAATAGTTAAGAATACTCCTGTGATAATACTAATGATTGCAATAAGCTGTTTTATCTTTTTTGTAAGAACTCGTTTAGACAGGTTCTCTCGTGGACTTCGGCTCATAACGCCGTCCTCAGCTTTCTCGAATGCAAAAGAAAAGCTCATAAAGCCTTCCTCAATAATGTTAGCCCAAAGAATCTGACCTGGAAGTAATGGGAGTGGCGCACCAAATGCGAGTGCTCCACCAATAACAAAAATTTCACTAAAGCTTGTTGAGAGCAAATATGCGACGATTTTCTTTAAATTATCAATTATTCTCCTCCCCTCTTTAATTGCACTCGTAATTATTGTAAAACTATTATTAATAAGAATTATATCTGATGCGGCTTTTGCGACCTCAGTTCCACTCCCTACTGCTACACCAATATCGGCACTCTGGAGTGCTGGGGCATCATTAACGCCGTCTCCAGTCATCGCCACCACTTCGTTATGGTCTTTAAGTACTCGTACTATATGAAGCTTCTGCTCTGGAAGCACACGTGCAAACACAGGAACACGTTTAATTTCTTCAAAGAGTTCCTCGTCAGATAAATGGTCTATGTCATTCCCAGTAAGCACATCATCTTCCGGATATGCTATACCCGTTAGAATTGCAATCTGTTTTGCGGTTTGTGGATTATCGCCAGTTACCATAACAACACGGACTCCAGCCTTTTTAACTGTTGCTATAGATTCCGCGACATTTTCTCGGACCGGGTCTGAAAATGCAATAAGTCCAATAAACGTGCTTTTTTCAATGAACCTATCTTTTTCTTCTTCATTTGTTGGCATTGAATCAAGCCCTACTTCACGGTACGCAAGTCCAATGAAGCGGTATCCTTCATTGCTCATCTCGTTCTGCTTCCTTGATAACCGTTTACGTACATCTTCACTCATCACAACGGAACGACCCTTGTGGTACACATGGGTTGCGTGCTCAAGTAAAAATTCTGGTGCTCCACTGAGATACAAAAGGTTCTTAGTGCTTCCTGCTTGAGAGTGAAGCGATGCAGCGAAGCGTCGTCGTGACTCAAATTGTAAGAAATCAAGCCTGGGTAGTTCATGAAGCAACGCTCCTTGCATTACACCCATATGAATACCTGCAGATACGATAGCTTTTTCTATTGGACGCCCATGGATGACTATCTGTTTTTCCTTATCAACTTCCTCTTCAAGTTCTTCCACAAACGCATCAGTAGTAAGTATTGCAGAAGAAAGAAGGTACTCATTGTCTCCCTCTGCATCACTGACACCATCTTCTACTCCCTCAAGAGTATAGAGCCCAAACAATTTCATTTTTGCTTCCGTGAGTGTTCCTGTCTTATCTGTAAGTACAATAGTTGTTGACCCAAGAGTTTCTGCGGCAAGTAAGTTTCGCACTAATCCACCCTCTTTTAAAATAGCCTCCATACCAATAGCAAGGACTATAGTTACTGCAGCTGGGAGCCCTTCTGGCATTGAAGCAACTGCAATTGCTATCACAACCAAGAGCATATTAGAGACACTCTCTCCATGTAAAATCCCTAACAGAAAGATAACAGTAGCAGAACCTAATATTATATACACAAGCAGTCGAGCAATATTATGAACACTCTGCTGAAGTGGTGTCGCCCGAACTACTTCAGACTGTAGTAGTTTCGCTATAGCTCCCATTTGCGTTTCCTTTCCGGTATATACAACAACCCCTTGTCCGTATCCTGAAGATACGAGAGTTCCCATCCACGCCATGTTAGTACGTTCTCCCAATGGAGCTTGTTCTTTGTGTATTTGACTAGCTTCCTTTGATACCGATATCCACTCTCCAGTAAGAATTGCCTCGTTCACCGAGAGCTCACTACTTTCTATAAGCCGTAAGTCTGCGGGTATATACATTCCTCCTTCTAGGATGACGATGTCTCCAACAACAAGCTCCTCTGCCAAAACAATTACTTTGGCCCCGTCCCGAATTACTGTTGCGTGTTTTTCTTGGGATTGATTAAGCTTTTCAAATGCTTGAGAAGCTCGGCGCTCCTGAAATGAACCTATGATGACATTTATTAAAAGTGCTATAAAAATAACAAGCGAATCAAGATATTCGTGTAAGAATACTGTCGCGACACCAGCTAATAGCAAGATAACAATAAGAGGACCCCTAAACTGCTTAATGACTACCCCTAAGAAGCCGAGACTTCTACGTTTTTGAAGTATGTTTTTCCCGTACAATTTTAGTCTATTTTCTACATCTTCTGTAGATAGTCCGTGAACATGTTCAACCTTAAACATCTTAAGAGTGTCTACTATAGAAGTAGCGTGCCACATAGGTGCTGTTATGGGTTTCTTCATTAGAACTTAGTATACCAAAAGAATTAATTGAATATACGCTACAAACTGTTAAGATATATCTTATATGTTAGTACAGGAAATCCGCGACAAGATGATTGTTGCGATGAAAGCTAAGGAAGAGGTTAAACTGCGAGTACTCCGAGGATTACTTGCTTCGTTTACTAATGAGTTAATTGCACAAAAGAAAAAGTCAGACGAAGTACTCGATGATGAGTCTGCACTTTCTGTTATTAAACGTGCAGTTAAACAACGACTCGATTCTATTGAACAATTCGAAAAAGGTGGACGAAATGATTTAGCCGAAACTGAGAAAGAAGAACTTGAAGTTCTTAACGTCTATCTACCTGAAATGATGAGCAAGGAAGAGATTTTGAAAGTGGTAGAGGCTAAAAAACAAGAACTCGGAGTAGAAGACAAATCTAAGATAGGAGTCTTTATGGGCGCAGTTATGGCTGAACTCAAAGGAAAAGCTGACGGTAAAGACGTGAAAGAAGTGATAGATTCCCTCTTTTTATAAAATCACTACTATATTGACAAATCTGTTAAATCTGTTACTATTTTAATAGAAAAAAAAGTACCTGGGAGGTGTCTCAACCTTAAATGGAGAAACACCTATGAAAAAAGAAATCGGACGAGTGGTATACCCACAAGACACGGGAAGTAACCCGTACGTAAAGATTGCTTGGGTAACCAAACAAATTTGCTTGGGCAAGAGCGTTCGGGCAGGAAACGTTTCCGATGAAGCAAAAAGGCTTCAAGTAAGCCTTCGTGACGTCGGAATCGATACGACTTTAACCCCTGTTCCAACTTCACACGATGTTGACATCGTGTTGGAACATAATTCTAAATTTGAAGAAAGGAATGCTCTCGATGAGTAGAACAGACACAGATACTCCGGTTGATGAGTCTGGACTCGTCGACATCACCCCTCCCAAGCCTGGAAAAGGCCACACCTCGACGTTTGCAAATCCCTCAGAAGACTTTGTTCCTCCTCAAAGATGTAAGGAATACGAGGCCTTGTCTAGCGCTCAAGAAGGTAAAAACCTCAGGGGAACTAAGGACGACATCAGGGGTCATTTCAAATGGTAAAGGAGTGCTTACAATGAGCAGGTTAGATATCAAGTCGCTCTACGAGCTGGCGCAACCTCGAGTCTCTGAAAACGTTTCTCCTGAGGAAGCGCTTCGACAAGTCATATGTGAGTCTGGGGTCTCTGATTCCAAACTCGTTGATGACATGGTAGAAAGAAACCTTCCCCACATGAGAACTGCTGAGGAAGTTCGAAGCGAAGACCCAGGCGTCCAATTTTACTATGGAAACGCACAACGCATGGGAGAAAAAGACCCATAAAGGGCGGCTGTAATTACAACAGCCGCCCTAAATTTTTTATATTATTTTCTCTGCGTCTTCTATTCTAAAGTCACCTATTTTTGTCCGTCGTAACTCTTTAGTAGTTGCTGGGTACCCCAACCTTCTTCCAAGTTCTTCTGCTAAAGAACGAATATATACTCCGCTTTCCACATCAAACTCTACTTCGACAATGTAGTAATCTCCCTCTTTCCTCATGCTTAATAATTGAGCATTTTTTGTTTCCATGTCCCGAAGTGGAATTATTACTGCTCTACCCTTCCGTACTTCTTTATATAAACGCTTCCCTCCAGCCTTTACTGCAGAATACACTGGCACGGGAAGACGGAGCACCCCAACCATTTCTTTAAGTGCTTTTTCTACCTCATCTTTATCAAGACTCTCAACCTTTGCACTTTCTACAACCTCACCTTCCATATCCCCAGTACTTCTTTTTTCTCCTATAAGAATTTCAGCAACATAAGATTTAGGAAGCCGTATATACTCATTAAGTTTCTTCGTCCCTGTTCCTACCCCGATAATCATCAAGCCGGATGCAAGAGGGTCAAGTGTCCCAGCATGACCCATCTTCCTTTCTCCACGCCCTTTACGCAAACGTCGTATTACATCAAATGATGTAATACCTTTCGGTTTATCTATAAGTAGTATGTCTTCCTCTGTCATATAAAAATTATATATTGAGGATTATAAATGTCAGATATGCGACGTAAGATAGTATAAGTATCACTCCTTCAGAACGTGAAAGGACACCGCGTTTTCCTAAAATGAATATAAGAAATGCTACAAGAAAAGATGCGCCAATAGTCGCAAATGTATCAAATTGAACCCGTTCAAGTACCGGTAAAGGTTTAATGAGCGCTGTAATACCAAGAATACCGAGAAAGTCAAAAATATTTGAACCAATAATATTCCCAATAGCAACACCCTTTCTCTTCTGAATAAGTGCAACAAGTGACACCGTTAGCTCTGGAAGTGAAGTTCCAATAGCTACTATAGTGAGACCAACAATGGCTGGTTGGATTGAAAAAATAGCAGCGAGAGTCTCGGCACCATCTACCACCCACCGTCCCCCTACAAAGACACCGATAATCCCTGCGATAATAAACACTACCGACGAGGAGATAGTGAGTATTTGATAGTCTATTCCATCATCTTCAATCCCCTTTCGTTTGAGCATCACAAAAAGCCAAAGAATAAAAAGTGTGAACAAGAGACCTCCTTCGGCGCGTGTTAGCCCCTCAAATGTTGTGTCTCCAAGAACAGGAAACAAAATAATAACTGAAGCAGTTACAACAACAAGAATGTTAATAAGAATATCTTTATACCATTCCGGCTTTACATAAATTGGTGAAAAGAAAGCAACAAGACCAAGAATCATAAGGAGGTTAAATGTATTACTCCCAATAATTGTACCAAGTCCAACGTTATTACCTGCTAATGTCGAGGAGATGTTAATTGCGAGTTCTGGAATTGATGTTCCGATACCAACAATAGCTACCCCTATTACCCACGAAGATATCTTGAGTATCTGAGCTATTGAAATTGCCCCCTTTACCAAAAACCGTGCGCCAGTAATAAGAATAAAGAAACCGACAACAAATAATACAAGTGATGTTTCCATATAATACGTTGGATTATACCGTGTTAGAGCTTTAAGATGAAGCGATACGGCTTTTGCTTCCACTTCTCCTCGCAGTTAATTCCAATTCGCGGAGTTCTATCTATTTGATTTTTAGATATTATTATTCCCCTATCTTCTATCCAAAGCTTAGATTTTTTTCCTAAACGTTTTGTGTTGAGTGCTTTTGTTATATGAAGCGCGTGTGTTAAACGTCCTGGTCCCGATACTTCTTCAACTCCACGTATAAGAACCGCTGCAGGAAATTCTTTATCGCCAGTAATAATGTTAAGCATAAAATGCATCCCGTATGTGAGGTATACGTAAATAGTACCCGCGTCGCGAAACATGACTTCATTACGTTTTGTCTTTCCACGATGAGCTTGAGAAGCCTTATCTTCAAACCCGTCATAGGCTTCTGTTTCAGTAATCATAAAAGAGTATTTTTTTCCTCGAAACTCCCGTATTAAAAACTTTCCGATAAGTTCTTCTGCGACCGTGATAGTCTCTCGATTAAAAAATGACTGATTGAGGAGTTTCTTCATAAGTTTTCCTTATAACATACCGTATTTATATGCACAGAAACAGGG
>JABMNX010000017.1 GCA_013204405.1 Candidatus Kaiserbacteria bacterium
CGCCCTACGTCGTTAATATGTAAAACATAGTAGCTCCTCGGCTCGGAGATATAAAAACAGGGTTTTAATATCTCACTCGCTCTACGTCGCTAATAATGATATTCTAGAATCTAAGGGAAACGAATTGTACATTAAAATACATGAAAATCCCGGACATAAACCCCTAAGCAATACCTTAGGAGACCTAAAGTCAACCATAGATCTAAGGATGGATACAGCTGCTTACCCTAAGGTAAGACCATATCGTCCTTGAAACTGGTTCAAAGCGTGGAGCTAAATTGTTTAGAGGTTTATAACAAGGATTACAAACGTATTTTAAAGAAAAGCCACATGTGTATACTATTTGTGGTTACTCGTTTATGCTAACATAAAAGAAAGTCCATGTCAACCCCAAAGCCTGAAAACACTTCCGATCAAGAATCTGTTGATTCTACAGATCGCACATTTCTTGACCAGACACTTCGTCCCCACAAATGGGATGAATACATTGGACAGGCTAACCTTAAAGAAAACTTAAGGATATTACTCACCGCAGCACAAGAACGAAAGCACCCACCTGAACACATTCTATTCTACGGACCTCCTGGACTAGGGAAAACCACACTTGCCCACCTTATTGCGAATGAAATTGGTGCTCAAATCAAAATAACATCAGGTCCTGCAATAGAACGGGTAGGAGACCTTGCGTCTATTCTCACAAACCTAAGTCCTGGGGATATACTTTTTATTGATGAAATCCATAGGTTAAATAAAACTATTGAGGAAGTACTCTACCCAGCAATGGAGTCAGGTGCGCTTGATATTATTATCGGGAAAGGTCCTTCTGCGCGAACTATTCAACTCGAACTACCTCCATTTACCCTCATTGCAGCAACAACGCGAATATCTCTCCTCTCATCCCCTCTTAGGTCTCGGTTCTCTGGTGGAACGTTTCGTTTAAATTACTACACAGACGAAGAAATTGGACAAATTCTTCAACGTTCTGCAAAAATTCTTGGAACAGTGATAAACAACGAGAGCGTATCTGAGATTGCGAAAAGAAGTCGATTTACCCCACGGACTGCGAATTTTCTTTTAAAACGCTGTAGAGACTTTGCCCAAGTAAATAAAGAGCCTCTTAAAAAAGAAATGGTAAATCAAGCACTTTCTCTTCTTCAAATAGATGAGCTCGGACTAAACCAAGCTGATAGAGAACTCCTTAATATAATCATTAATAAATTCAATGGCGGGCCGGTTGGACTTAGTACCATTGCAGCTGCTGCATCTGAGGAACAGGGCACAATCGAAGAGGTTCACGAACCATACCTTCTCCAGCTTGGGCTCATAGAGCGTACACCGAGAGGTAGGATGGTAACCGAACGTGCATACGGACATTTGAAACAAACACCTAAAAACAGCACTTTTCCTTTAAACTAAAAAACTATATGAGTGGACATAATAAATGGTCAAAAATTAAACACAAGAAGGCAGCTACTGACGCACAAAAAAGCAAAGTCTTTGGAAAAATTGCACAGCTTATTTCTGTTGAATCCAAGAAATCAAAAGGTGATATAAATTCACCAGGATTACGTAGTGCAATTGAAAAAGCAAAGCAGGTAAACATGCCAACTGATAATGTTAACCGTGCAGTACAAAAAGGTAAGAATGATACAGGTGCGGCCCTAGAAGAGGTTTTTTACGAAGCATACGGACCAGGGGGAGTTGCTATAATAATTTCTGGGTTAACTGATAATAGAAACCGAACTGCAGCAGAAATAAAACATATGCTATCAAAACAAGGTCTCTCGTTAGCTCAACCCGGTGCTGCATCGTGGGCTTTTGAAAAAGATGGGGAAGACTATCATGCAAAGACCACAACGAACATCTCTGGAGCAGAAAATGAAAAATTAGAAAATATTATTGAAACCATCCTTGATTATGATGATGTCCAGGATGTGTTTACTAATGAAGTAGTAACTGATTAATAGTATGAGAGTACTTGCAATTGATCCTGGGTACGAACGTTTAGGTATTGCAGTTGTTGAAAAAAAAGAAAGGAAGGAGGTTTTACTATATTCAGATTGCTTCAGAACAAACCCTAAAGATGTATTTGAAGAACGTCTACTTCAAATAGGAACTGAAGTTGAACGAATAATTAAAGAATATGGTCCTGATGCACTAGCAACCGAACAACTGTATTTTAATACAAATCAAAAGACCGTTATGTATGTAGCTGAAGTAATTGGTGTTATTAACTATATCTCGAGGAAAAATAACCTTATGTTATTTGATTATTCGCCACTTCAAGTCAAGAACGCTGTGTCTGGATACGGTAGAAGTACAAAAGAACAAGTAGCGAAGATGGTCCCCCAGCTTATCGAAATACGGAAGGAGATTAAATTTGATGATGAATATGACGCCATCGCTATTGGACTCACGTGTCTAGCGTCAGAACGCGACACTGTTCCCTTAAAAATGAAGTAGCTCAGAAAACAAAATCTCTTAGAGCGCCCCATATAAGGCTTAAAAGATATTCACAGATTATCCACAGAAGTGACATTTATGTATTGAAAAAGATATTAGTTCTGGTACAACTATAGGGTCACATGTATGTAACTTGTTACGTTTGTGGGTCGGATAGTATGATTTTAAAGATAATTTAAAATAAAAACTATGTTTTATTTTGACGAATTTGACATGATGGACGACGAGGACGTGGTGTCAGAAGAAGTAGAAACAGATGATGATGATATGACGGACGACGAGGAATAGTCTCGTCCTTACTTAAACAAAAACCCGCACATGTGCGGGTTTTTGTTTATACGTAATATCCTACTTTATATTTATTGTAAGGGTTCTGCGGGGTCCTATTTTAAATGTGTTAGATGTTGCGGGCGCTTGTTTATTAACTATCTTAGCACCGTCGATTGTACTAATTGAACCTGAATCAATAAGTCTACTGAATTCGTTTCCCGATGAAACTACACCCTCCTTAATTAAGACATGTTTAAGAAGCGTTCCACCCTCTACAGATACTACTGGTGAATCTACAACCTTTCCCTTTTGAAATATGTCTACAAAATCTTCTTCTGCTTTTTGTGCATTTTTTTCTCCGTGGAACATCCCAACAATCACGCGTGCAAGCTCCATCTTTAAATCACGTGGATTATTACCATCTTTAATTAAATTTTCCACTTCTTTAATACGATTCATGCTAACTCGTGTGCAGTGAGTTAAATACGAAGTAATTAATTCGTCTGGGACGCTCATAATTTTTCCGTACATGTCTTTCGGCGCGTCGGTCAAATTTATTGTATTTCCCCAACTTGAACTCATCTTCCTCCCATCAGTACCAAGAATAAGATTTGTGGTAATAATGTCTTGGGGGTTCTGGTTAAATCGAGTTTGAAGTTTCCTACCTGCAAGTAAATTAAACCACTGGTCATTACCACCAAGTTCAACATCAGCCTTAATAGCAACACTGTCGTACCCTTGCATAAGTGGGTACAACATCTCTCGTAATGAAACTCGTTTCCCTGCATCTAATCTCTTTTTAATATTTTCTCGAGCAATAAAATCAGCTAAAGAAAACTGATCTGCATGTTCTCCGATTTCATTATATGAAAGCTTTGAAAGCCATTCTGAATTAAAATGCTTTTCAACACTACCCATATCAAGAACCTTACCAGCTTGTTTAAAGTATGTTTCCGCGTTCTTTTTCACTTCTTCTTTAGTGAGAAGTGGACGTTCGCTTTCCTTATCAGATGTATCCCCAATAATACCTGTGACATCCCCCACAATAAGCACAATCGTATGCCCAAGTTCCTGAAAATCTTTAAGTTTCAAAAGTGGCACCGCTCGGCCAATATGTAGGTCCGGGCTTGTTGGATCAATCCCAAGTTTTATACGGAGACGTTTTCCTGAAGAAAGTTTCTTTTTTAAACTTTCTCTATCAACAACTTCAGAGACTCCCCGTGTGAGTATTTCTTCTATTTTTTCCTCATCTGTATTAATAGGTTTTTTAAATCCAAACATGTAGCTACTGTAGCACGAAGTATGGCTACAGTTCCAGAGTTGATTACAGCACCAATAAGATTATGTTAATATTGTCTCTATAATGACTCGGAGGCGAAAAAAACCCCATTTCCGTAAGCTTATTCTATTTTTTATTACTGTCGGATTGTTTGTATCTGGAGGTGTTATTTTATGGGGCGCGACACTGGAAATTCCAGACCTACAATCTTTTGAAACACGAAAAGTCACCCAGTCAACTAAAATCTATGATCGAACTGGAGAAATACTCCTCTATGATCTACATGAAAATATCAGGCGCTCTGTTGTCCCCTATGAAGACATATCGAGAAACATTAAGAATGCGACAGTGGCAATTGAAGACGCTGATTTTTATCAACACTATGGTATTCGGCCACTTGCCACCTTTCGCGCCGTATTTATACAACCACTACGAGGGAAGGGTGTGCAGGGTGGTTCAACAATAACACAACAAGTTGTAAAGAATTCCATACTCACTAATGAAAGGAAGGTGTCACGAAAGCTAAAAGAGTGGATTCTTGCAATTAAACTCGAGAAAAAGCTTAGTAAGGAAGAAATTCTGGAACTATATCTTAACGAATCCCCTTATGGTGGAAATCTATATGGTGTAGAAGAAGCGAGTCAGGCTTTTTTTGGAAAACCAGCAGCTAATCTTTCGCTTCTTGAAGCTGCATACTTAGCAGCGCTTCCACAAGCGCCTACATACTATTCGCCGTATGGAAACAACCGAGGGCAGTTGGAAGATAGGAAAAACTTAGTTCTTTTAAAAATGTTTGAAAATAGTTTTATATCTGAAGAAGAATACAGTAAAGCAAAAGATGGGACGGTCGAGTTTAAACCCCAACAAGACACTGGTATAAAAGCACCTCATTTTGTATTTTTTATTAGAGAATATTTAGAAGAGACATATGGTAAGCGAGCTGTTGAGGAACGTGGTTTTAAAGTAATTACAACTATCAACTACCCTCTACAAGAAAAAGCTGAAGAAATTGTAAAAAGATATGCATTTGAAAACGAGGAAAAATTTAACGCAGAAAATGCGTCCCTTGTTGCGATTGACCCAAAAACAGGTCAAATACTCGTTATGGTCGGGTCGCGAGATTACTTTGATGAAAATATTGATGGAAACTTTAATGTAGCACTCGCTAAACGGCAACCAGGTTCTGCATTTAAACCTTTTGTGTACGCAACTGCATTTAAAAAAGGATACACCCCAGAAACTGTTGTGTTTGACCTCCAGACACAATTTTCTACAGAATGTGAGCCAGATAACCTTACAAGTGAGGATGATTGTTATTCCCCTGGGAACTATGATGGAAAGTTTCACGGTCCTATAACTTTTCGTAATGCACTAGCACAATCCGTAAACATACCAGCAGTAAAAGCATTGTACTTATCAGGACTCACAGACTCACTTAACACCGCGCGTGATATGGGTCTCACAACACTTGTTGATGTTGGGCGATATGGACTCACTCTTGTGCTTGGTGGTGGTGAAGTCACTCCACTTGATATCACAAGTGCGTACGGAGTGTTCGCTAATGATGGTGTAAAAAATTCTTACACTGGAATTTTACAAATAGAAGATGGTGATGGAAGTATTCTAGAAAAATTTACAAAAAGACCAGCTCAGGTTATTGAGCCTCAAATAGCACGACAAATATCTGATGTGCTCTCAGACAACAAAGCTAGGGCTCCAGCTTTTGGTTTAAGATCTCCACTTTATTTTGAAGATTATGACGTTGCAGCAAAGACAGGAACAACAAATGATTTTAGAGATGCGTGGATAGTTGGGTACTCCCCTAACATTGCCGCTGGGGCGTGGGCGGGAAATAACGACAACTCCCCAATGGAAAAAAAGGTAGCTGGTTTTACTATTGCTCCACTTTGGAATGAATTTATGAATGAGGCCTTGAAAACATTTCCTAATGAATCTTTTAAAAAACCTCTAATAGAGTCAACAGAGAATATAAAACCAGTATTAAAAGGGGAGTGGAGAGGAAGTGAGCAATATGTAATTGATTCGATATCAGGAAATTTGGCTACTGAATTTACACCGCTTGAGACTCGAGAAGTTCGAGTACTTAATAATATACATTCAATACTAAATTGGGTTGATAAAATCGACCCACGAGGAACAATTCCAACAAACCCAGAAAAAGACTCACAATTTACTCTTTGGGAGTACCCTATACGAGAATGGGTTTCTGAAAATAATGTATTTGAAGGTGGTTTAATACCAACAGTGATAGACACCATCCACACCCCCCAAAATCAACCTACAGTACATTTTACTTCTATAGATGGAGTAATACACCAAATCAACATTCCTATCACCACAACAGTTTCTTATACAAACAAATTCCCAATAAAGAAAATCGATTATTTTATCAACGGAATATTTGTTGGAACAGCAGAAAATTATCCATTCTTTATCACATTTTCACCACACACAATTGAAAGTATAAATAAACAAAATACTATAACAGCGGTTATATATGACTCTATGTTCAATAAAGGAAGCTCCAACTCTACTCTAAAAATACAGTTTTAACGAATATCTGTAACAGTTCTTTTATTAAGTTTATTCTCAATTTCTTTTAATAGGTTCGCTTTTAACATAAATACTTCATTTTTTACAACCTGATTACTTTTTATATACACAATATTATTGTTATATATAATCTCATCTTCTGTAATTGGTATATGTCTCTCATTAAAAACACTATATGCAACCTTTTTAACAACACGTGCTGTTGGTTCTATGTTAGAAAATTTTTTTAAAAAATTAACAATGGTTTGCATATATATATATATTATCAAACTACTTATTCATAGGCATTACAAGATAAAGAAATGATTCATCAGACACACCTTTTACAATAAGTGGTTTCCCGATACCTGTAAATAATAAAACAATACTATCTGAGTTAATTGAACCAAGACAGTCATATATATAACGATAATTAAAACTCATAGTAAGGGCCTCGCCTTTTATCACAGCATCAATACTATCACTCGTTTTTCCAATAACCACATTATTTGTGTGTACGGTAAATACTTTATTTTTAGGTTGAATATCAATTGATATTTGTCCAAATTTATCTGAAAAAATATTTATTTTTTTAAATAAATTTAATATATCTTGTTTTAAAACAATAACTTCAGAAATATAATCATTAGGTATAATTTGTTTGTAATCAGGAAATACACCATCAATAATTCTTGAAGTTATAAAAATATTCTTACACTCAAAAGAAATTTGATTTTTATCAACTTTAATAAGAATATCAATATCTTCTATTTGATTCAAAACCCTTAATATTTCACTAGCATTTCTTAATGGAAGTAGAAATGACTGATTAAGTGTGTTTTTGTTTTTTATATGAGTTGTTTTTTCTGCTAACCGAAATGAGTCAGTTGAAACAAAAAATATTTTTCTATCATGTTCATACACATACACACTTGATAATTCAGGTTTAATTGTTGAATGAGACGCACTATATAACACTGATTCTATACCTTTTATAAGATTCCCTGAACTTAATGTATAAATTGAATTATTCTCAACTACTGGTAAAGATGGAAAATCATCATATGGTTGTATGTTTAAAATTGTTTTACTGTGTTTTGTTTGAATAAGTATTGTATTTTTTTGTGTTTCTAAATTAATTTTAGAATCTTGTGTATTTTGTATTGTGTTATAAAAAATATGACCTGGTATAGCTACTATTCCATCTTCTTGTGATTCAATAGGTATATATACTTCAATACCTAATTCTAAATTTGTTGAACGTATAGTTAATATATTATTTTTAACAATTAAAAGAACACAACTAAGTATTGGGAGTGTTGGATTTGTTCCAGTTATTTTTTCTGTTATAGATAATGCTTCAACTAAATCTTTTTTTTCACAAGTTATTTTCATATATTTATATATTATATATTATTACTATTATAGCTGTTTATATGTTGAAAACTGTTTTTTATGTTTAAAACAAAGGTTATAAGTAGTAATATTTTTTTAATAAAGTGTGTATAGTGTGTTAATTTAATTTTGTTAAATATTTTTTTCATAAAATTTATGTTGATTACTTATTATATATACACATTTACTTAACAATTAATCCACATACTTATAATTTATAGTAAGGAACGTATTTGGTCTAATTCCTGTCCCAATGTCGGGTTCGTTTTTAGGTCATTTTTTATTTTTTCACAAGAGTGTATTACAGTTGTATGATCCCTTCCACCTAATTTTTCACCTATACTTGGATACGAGACACCAAAATCTTCTCGTAATATGTACATAATTAATTGTCGAGGTTTTACAATCTCTTTTTTTCGAGTTTTTTCGTAAATACTGTTTTCATTTATTTCATAAAAGTCGGCAATTTTTTTAATAACATCTTTTGCTGATACAGATTTTTTAGGTTTTGAACTATTTTTAATAATTAAACGAATTTCTGTCTGATTTGGTATTCTTCCTTTAACTTGAGATTGGAATATTATTGAATTTAAAACACCTTCTAGTTCACGTATATTTCCCTGAACCTCGTTTGATATATACTCAACAATATCATCAGGGAGAATAAAGTTGTTTTGTGCTGTTTTTGACTTAAGAATAGCCATTCGTGACTCATGATCTGGAGCGGGGATGTCTGCAATCATTCCGGCATTAAAACGTGATTTAAGTCTATCTTCAAGCCCTGGGATGTAGTTAGGGTGTTTATCTGAAGAAAAAATAATTTGTTTATTATTATCATAAAGAGCATTAAATAAATGAAACAATTCTTCCTGTGTTTTTTCTTTATCTGAAAGGAACTGAATATCATCCATTATAAGTACGTCGTATTGACGATATTTCTCCTTAAATGTATTAGCCTTTCCCTCTTGTACGGAATTTAAATAATCAACAGCAAATCTTTCTGAGGTTACGTAGAAGACTTTTCTGTTTGGATTTACTTTTTTTATATAATTTCCTACTGATTGTATGAGATGGGTTTTTCCATGACCAGTCGAACCATAAATAAAAAGTGGGTTGTAAACTATTCCTGGTTTTTGTGTAATTACTTGTGCTGCGGCGTGTGCGAGTTGATTAAATGGCCCAACGACAAATGTATCAAATGTGTACCGTGGGTTTAGGTTGTCACTTTTATTAATATAGAAGTCGTCGAGTGGGAGCTCCCCAATTGAGTTTTGGTTGAACTGTTTTGTTGAGTTTTGGGTTTTAAGGTTTATTTTTTGGTCTCTTGAAATTATATATTCTAGTCCACGAACCTCAGTAGAAAAACTCCTCAAAGTTTTAAGGATATCTTTATGGTATTTATTAGCAAGCCAATCCTTAACAAATTGATTAGGTACTCCAAGATACACAACACCACCGTCCATTTTTTGTATAGAGGTATTTTTAAACCACGTACTAAAGTTTGCTTTTGAAATACTTAGTTCAATATCAACCAGTGTGTTCTCCCAGAGTTGTTTTATTCCCACAGTATTATCTGTTAGTCTTATAAAAAGTAGTGTTTCTTATTATATAGAAATGAAAAAATGTTAGAACTTGTGGGTTTTGAATGATTATGTTAATAACCTGTTTATAATCTGTTCATTAAGTGTAGTGCACACACTACAGTGTGTTCCAGGCTGCTTAGGTATTGACCTTGATTAATTTTTACGTTGTAAAGCGCATTTCCTCACTATATTTAAGTCTTCTTGAAATGTACAAAGTTTTATCGTATACTGATGCCCTTATGTCACAAACATATAATCCAAAGAACAGAAAGAGGAAACGAGCTCATGGCTTTTTAGGCCGTGCTGCAACGTCTAGTGGGCAGAATCTACTTAAACGACGACGTCAGAAGGGTCGGGCTAGTCTTTCAGTATAGAGCTCTATGAGGGAACATACAGATATTTTTTTTCAAACCGTCATGAAATCAGGCGGTTTGTTTAGTTCGAAACACATATCTTGTAAAGCCATTAAGAAAAAAAACGTTAAGTCACAAGTTCGTGTTGTAATTTCGAAAAAGGTAACAAAATTAGCTGTTGAACGAAATCGCCTTAAACGACAAATACGTAGTGTGTTTGAAGAAGTGAGCCCATGTTCAGTCTGGGCTGTTTTCTATGTTAAAAAAGGAGCGAGAGAGACTTCTTTTAAAGAATTGCGTAATGAGGTTATTTGTCTTATAAACGACATTTAAAAGGTAGGTAAGTTGTAGAAGCTGAAAGAGTACGTTAAAATTGGCTCATGTTTTCAACTTTTTTTTCCTCAGCAATTTACAATCCACTCTATAATAGTCTCATTTTTCTCATTAACCACGTTCCGTATGCTGACGTTGGTATTGCGGTGGTTATTTTAACTGTTGCGGTGAAGCTAGTACTCCTCCCTCTCGCACACACAGCTATACGTTCGCAAATCATGATGAATGCGATTAAGCCAGAGCTTGAGGCTATTCGTGAAAAATATAAGAAAGATAAACAAGAACAAGCGAAACAAACTATGGCTTTGTATAAAGAAAAGGAGATTAATCCATTTGCAATGATTATTCCCCTCCTTATTCAGATACCAATTGTTTTTGGTTTATATTGGGTGACGTTGCGTGGAGGGTTACCTGAAGTAAAGATAGATCTCCTTTACTCATTTATTCCAATACCTGAGACGGTTAATATGCAATTTATTGGCCTTATTGATATTGCGGGTAAAAGTATAGTTCTCGCGCTTCTTGCTGGGATTACACAGTTTATCCACACAAAATTATCATTTCCTAAACTTGAGACTAAAAACAATGAACAGTCGTTTAAAAATGACCTTGCTCGGAGTATGCATATACAGATGAGATACGTACTCCCTATCATTGTTGGGGTGATTTCTTACACCATATCTGCTGCTGTGGCATTGTATTGGGCTACAAGTAATATATTTGCAATAGGGCAGGAAATTTTTGTACGGAGACGTCTTATAAAAAACGCAGAGATAGACGAAGTTTAAAGTGTTGTACAGGGTGTGTTTTTAAATAGTTTGTAAAATGAATACTCACGAAAAAATTATAAATGAAATTAAAAACTTTCTAGAGAGACTGCACATTACCCCTGATTCTATAGAAATTAGACAGCATAAACTTCATCCAATTTTTTCTATACAAACAAAAGATTCAGCATTTTTTACCACAAACGAAGGAGAAGGACTTCATGCGTTTAACTACCTTATTAAAAGAATTATAAATAAGGAGGATACTGACGAGGTGAAATTTCTTATTGATGTAAATGGATACCAGGAAGAAAAACTTAAGAAATTAGAACAACAAGCAGGACTTCTTGCTGATCGAGCTCGTGCATTTAAACATGAGGTTGAACTGAGTCCAATGAACGCGTATGAAAGAATGGTTGTTCACACACTTTTTACACATGACCCTCACATAAAGACGTCCTCAGTTGGTGAGGGAAAGTTTAGAAGGGTTGTGCTTATATACACAGGAGAATAACCCACGCATGTAATTTTTATTTAAGCGAGAGGGCCCAGAGGGTTAGGTCGGCTTTATTCATAAACAAGAGTGTGCTTTTTTCATGGTCTATTGTTAGATTAACAGCATCAATTTGCTTTCCATCTTCTCCGATATCATAGACTAGTTGAGCGGTTTGAGTTTCTGTATTATAGGTCCAGACGTCGTCAGAAAAAGAAACAGAGCCCTTATACCAGTCGTCCGGAATAATACCGTCTATGGAAGAGTTGTGTGGCGACCCACAAAAAATAACAATATTGTCTGCCCACGTACATTTCTCAGCCAACGTTCTAAAAGGTACTTCTGCAAACTCTTTATTATCACGACTATATATAAATAGGTTTGTTTCGTTTGAATTACTTATTGAGAATAAGACATGTGATCCATCGGGACTACTTAAAGTGTTCATACCTTCAAATGAGATTATTTTCTCGTAGGTGCCTGAACGCAGCACATACATAAATCCAAGATTATCTCTTGATGGGTTTGTTGTTACTGTTGTTAAGTTACCCATCCACTGTGGTCGCCAATCATTTATAGAGGAAGAGAATACTGATTTAGCATTTGTGCCATCAAAATTCGAAATGATTCCACTAGCGGTATTTCCGACCTTTTGTATGTAGAATATACTCCCCTCACTATTAACGTCTATACTGCTTATATTATTACTCAAAAACCAACCCTCGAGAGTCCCAGTATCTTTTAAAATATTTCCATAAAAACTTTTAAGTATCTCGTTTTCATCAAGATATTGGAGTATGACCATACTGCCATTTTGCGACCACACACTATCTTGGACACGAGGAATTGTTGTGTTCGATATGCGGTTTTGTTCGGCTGATTTGTCTGTTGTTTCAAAAATATGCCCAGTAGCTCTCTCGACATATCGTATTATAGTATTTCCATCCACATTAAAGACTGTTCCACCAGCTGTTGGAGTGCTTGAGACTTGGCGAAGGGTTGAGAGTGGTCCCTCTGTTCTGGTGTTGGTATTTTTTTCTTCACTAGATAATCCTGATCCTGGAAATAAAGTGCCTCCTCCTTTATTACCTTCAGTTGTGATATCACGAGAGGCACTTACTCCACCCTCCTTAATAAATGACTGATATACAAAGAACAATGCTCCGACAATAAAGACAAAAAGCATAATCACAAGTATTAAAATTTTTCTTTGGGTAGTCATATTTTGTAGTGATTTATTAAAAAGGTCCTACTAAGGGTTCTTTACGGTAAGCGTCTCCTTCATAATCTAGTACTGTGCCACCTCGCAAGTTTACTGTTGGCTCCACACCATACGCATCTGATTCATAATCAGTTGGCACGCGGCTATCACCCCCTATCACAAGGTCGAGGTTTAGTAGGTTTGGATTTATAGTGAAGAGTATTAACCAGATTAAGAGCGCTATAAGGAGACCAACAACAGCATTTTGTATTTTTTCCCTTCCTTCTGTTTTGTTATTTACAGAGTCAGTTGTCATATACTCAAGGCCACCAATAGTTATCATGACCACAGCAAGTGTTGCTGCAATTGCGAGCCCAATTTTAAATGCCCCATTTAAAAAGTCTCCAAAGTCTTTTTGGTCTGTCACCCCTGGAATTCCAGTCAGTGGGACGAAAGCGTCTGCGGCTGATACTAGTAAAGGGAGGGATAATAGTGATACTACAGACACGAGCACACTTAGTCTTAACGCATAATTTGTTTTTTTACGTAATGTAATCATATGTTAAAAACTAAATCCTGGTGAGGAATTCTTTCCAAACTTTATTGTGAAGCTCGACTCACTTTTTTGGAATATTTTTTCATTATTTTGTGTCGACACATAAATTTCTGCAGTCCCCTCTTGTTCGCCAGAGTGACCAACAGTGATACTGCTCTTGTCTTCTCCTAGTGTTATAGGACTTCCATTAAGTCTCCATACGTAGTTAATAGTAGATGCATTTCTGTCATTCCCGGACATAAAAAAAGGATATACGATAAATTTAGTCTCTTGTCCTGTCAGAGAGTACAGTCCACCTATTACATTATTAAAAAGTACTCCAAGGAGTGGGTTGTTTTCATACACAATCAATTCAGTGGACTGCACAGGAATTGAGATACTCTTTTTTGTGAAAAGTTGCTCATCTTCCGACGAGATTTCAACTTCAGCAAGTATTGATTTTAATGGTTTGGTTTGGGTTATGGTAATTGTATTTTTTCCTCTTCCAGACGCCTGAGGGAGAGCTTTTCCTTCGATTCGCCATAAATATGTAAGTTCATCTGTGTGTAACCGGTATCCTGCTCTGGTTAAGAAATGAGGGACTGCCTCAACATTTATCGAACTCCCAACTGATGGAATATGCCTTCCTTTGTATAACGAATGTGTTAATGTGTTTCCCTGCCACAATATATCAGCATCTGTCGGCTGAATGGTTATCTGTTTTGTACCTAGAGATATATTATTTACACTAGCAACCACATCTATGTCTACACTTGTACCAAGTTCACCGGAAACAAACGTAAACACAGTTCCTCCAATCACTTGTTGTTCTAAAATACCGTCAACAAACCATGAAACAGTTGCATTACTTAACTCAATAGAATAGCTCTCTATTGAGACTGTGATGTTTTCATTTGGAGCTGGATATGTTGGATTAACACTTAGCACAAGGGTACTTTCAAGCTCTTGTATAAGTTGAGCATTTACAGAGAACGGTGTGATAATAAGTAGTACGAGAGATGCGAGTATTACTTTATAGTGTGTATTTAACATTGTTTAAGCAGCTTCTTTAAATTCTTGTGCTCTAGAATTGTCATTGGCATTCTTTCCCGCTACGACGTATTTAGTTAGTGTATTTATATTGTACCCCATTTTCCTGCTATCTACAGCACTCTGCTTAGCTTTAATAAAATCTTTTATTTTCTTTTTATCCTCGCGCCTAACAAGCACTACCATAATAAGTATGGTAGCCGTCCATATTGGTAGAACGTCGAGTATTGCTATTGATTCAAACACAAAACCAGCAAGCATGATTCCTATACGTTTAATATTGTCTCCCACGGTCACACCATGAAGTTTCAGCCATATAAAAAATGTTAACCAAATGATGAAGGACATTAGTGGTCCAAGCAGTATTCCTACAATAGGCATCAAAGCTAGAGCTGCCTGTATTGTATCTAGCAAAAATGCAGTGACAATCATAAGAAGCCCTGTGCTACGGTCAATTCTTTCTATTGGAGGGCTCATATTTTCTATATTGCTACTTTGGGCCATATATTTATTATTTCCCTCCCCCTATATTTCCTTGGAGTAGTTGCTTATTTTTTCGTATTGCGAGGACTTGGGATGGGTCAGATGTTATGATTTGGTCTTCTGTGTACGACGCGATTACCTTAATAGCAACATGTTTAAGTCCTGCAAAGAATATCCCCTCCCCTACGTCCGACTCAAGAAGTAAGTACTTCTCCTCGTCACTCAATTTAAATGTCTTTTGTACTAAATCTGCCGATGTAGGAGACTGTTTCATGAGCATTTGTATAGAAGAGTTACTAATCATAGGAATTCCATACGGAGAGCTTAGAAAGTCACTTACATCCTGTGTAATGGTTGCGAGGCCAAGGTAATATTTTCGTCCACGTTTTGCAATACTGAAAAGGAATGATGCAGTATCCTCTGATTTCATCATCCACCACGCCTCATCAATCACAAGGAGTCGTTTTTTAAGTTCCTTTCGAACCATGTTCCAAATAAAGTGCGTAATAATATACATAGCGACTGGTTTAAGGTCGTCTTCCATATCACGCACTGAAAATACCACAAACTTTTTATTGATATCAACGTTAGTTGGTCGGTTAATAAACCCCGACCACGTCCCCCGTGTGTACTTAGAGAGCCGTTGAACAAGTGATTCACTTCCATCCATACCTGCTAAGACCATTTCAAAGTCAGAGAGAAGTGGTGGGTCTATATTTCTGAAATCAGATTGTGCAGTGATGTCTTTGAGCGCGTACGTCTCAGTAATAGCTCTATCTACAATAGCATCCTCCTCTGGAGTGAGACCTCCAAGCATAATACGAAACAGCCCAACGAGGGTAATAATATTTGACCGTAATACATCTGAAGGGTTCTCATCCTCTCGTGGGATAGGTAGGTCAAATGGGTTTATGTGATGCTCAGAACTTAGAGAAATATTAAAATGCCGACCTCCAGTGGTTTCTGCCATGTACTCGTACTCTCGTTCAGGGTCGATAACAATAACCTCTGTATCAAACATAAGCGTACGAAGAATTTCAAGTTTTGTTGCATATGATTTACCAGAACCAGACTTGGCAAATGTTACCGAGTTATAGTTTTCAAGAGAGAAGCGGTCAAAGAGTACTAAACTTGAGTTATGTCGGTTGATTCCATAAAGGATACCTTTATCAGACGTTAAGTCGAACGACACAAACGGAAAGATACTTGAAAGCGGAGAGGAGTTAAGTTTTGAATGTACCATAAGCTTATCGGTTGCTGACGGGAGTACACTGAGGAACCCTTGCTCTTGTTGGAAGAGTGCTGGTTTGAGGTAGATGAGTTTAGACTCAAGCATCGACTTGATTTCTGATTCTGATTTATCTAACTCTTCAACTGTGTCTCCATAAATAGTTATGTATAATCCAACCTCGAACACTTTTTCTTGAGCTTGCTGCAGTTGGTTACGTAACTGTTCAAGGTCTTGGTGGGCAGTATCGAGCATTGGGTCTCGAACCAACCCCTTTTCCTCTCGCGATGAAATTTGGCTTTGAATCTCAGCTACCTTTTTTTGAAATTTTCTCAGTACTCCAGCCGTGTCTATTGGATGAATTGAAATTGAAATATCAAACACCCTGTCGAGATTAATAATTGGGGAAAACCAACTACTATTAAGAAAGCGTGGATATGAAATAACAAAGAATGTTCGCGCTATTTTGTCTCCCAAGTGTAGTTCTTTAGGAGTTATTTTAAGTGCAGAAGGGGCAATAATATCTTTAAGTTCAAGTGCTCCAGCACGGTATATTTCTTCTGGTAAAATCGGAACAATACTACTGTTCTCTTCTTTTCTATTTTTTCTAAAAAAATCAAGGAATGC
>JABMNX010000018.1 GCA_013204405.1 Candidatus Kaiserbacteria bacterium
CGAGGTGGACAGTGTCGTCTTAGCGTTCGAAAGTCTCGCCGACAGACTCGAGTGCCGGGGAGCAAACTGGTTCAAGACCTACATGTTTCTCATTGCGATGCAAAAATCATCGCCGGAGATTGCGTCGGACAAACTGAGCCTGCGGTTGTTCCACGACGTGGTCCCGATTTTCGTCAACAAAATCGCGAAGGAAATCGATACCCATCCTGGCACCCTCTCCGACAAAATTCTGGTCGCCTCATCCATGACGGCGCTCACGAATATTCCGGACGGACACCAAAGCTCGGCGATTACGCCGTGTTACGAACTTCTCTCGGTCCTCATCAATGAAGGCCTGTCGACCGAATTCGAAGAAATCAGTGGTGAAATCCAGATGATGCACGACACCCTTCGCATCCGTCTGAACCCGGACGGCGAAGAAGGTACCGTCAAAACCGTCGGAAGGAAGAGCTTCGTTGTCTTGACGGCGCCAAACAGAGCTGTCAACGACGACGGTACAACAAAGTCGGGACATCCGTTTGTTCCGAACAAGAACGTGCCCGCCGGCGACTCGTCTGCGGTGTTACAAGTCTGACCCCCTTGGAACCTAAGACGGTTCCAACCCCTCGCCCACCGGTGTTCTTAACCGGTGGGCGAAATTTTTTATATTTACTGAAGTTTATAAATATTGTATGATTCCCAAACGGCTTAGGTATGAGCCGTTTAAATACATGACCCTATCGTCTAACGGGAGAGAATGAAAAGTAAATAATTTTACTTTTCATCCGATTTCGAGAGAATCAAGAAAATCACCGATGTTTACGAGGTGATAGGAAAGCCTTCGTAGAAGGCGATGTCACACCACAGCCAGTGTAGACTTTAATAAAGTAGAGTAACATTACATACATGACCCTATCGTCTAACGGTTAGGACATCGCCTTCTCAAGGCGGCAATCGGGGTTCGATTCCCCGTAGGGTCACTGAATTACTGAAGCCCATCTTTTTGATGGGTTTTAGTGATTTAGTCCAGGGGAATCGAAAAGGTTGTGAGGCTATTTTTTTAGAAAATATCGACAACCTGTACTGAAGATGTAAGCTTCGATTCCCCGTTTTATAAACTACACAAAAAACAAAAAAACGCGTACCCGGAGGTACGCGCTCTGCAAGTCTTGAGGACTGCTTTTCTTTTTGACACGCGAGATAAGAACCTGCGTTTAATTCTTTGTGCTTCACACCCGAAGGACCACTGTTCCAGCGAATCCAGACATTCTCACCGCAAAACTGTATGGACCCCTTATATAGTGCCACTGGCGTCGTACCGGAGACCTCTGAGAGTTCAGCGCGTGAGGCCCGTTTGTTTATATCATCGACCCTCAGTGAATATACTTTGCTGTTCTTTTTATTTATGAGTTTAATAATAAACTCACCAGATGCTTGGTTAATCAGGTTGTACACGTACCCCTTCCCCTTGAATGAGAAAGATATTTTCCGTGCTTCCGACGCCCCTGCAGACATCGTAAAACCACATAGAACTGTGATAATCATGAAAAATCCAAAACCTTTCATGGAATTTACTCCCTTCTTCGTTCAATTTGTTCCAACACACATTAAACCACATATATATTGACAAATCAATACGTCCAATGCTATAATTAATTCAGAAAGGTTGGAGAGATTCAACTACTACACCTGTATAATTTATATATTAACAAACACTACTATGGACTTAGGAATCATTCTCGTCACCCTAATTCTCATCTTATTTGTTTCATCAACATAACAAGTGAGAATTTAATGATGAAAGATAAAAAACACCTCTTTGGGGTGTTTTTTATTTTCTGGACTCATAAGTAACTAAAATAGTTGTTACTCAACAGCTTCAATACGTTTAAACCATTCACTAAGTGTGTCCTCATGCTGTGCCCGAATTGCATTAGATTTCTCAGTTAATGTTTTCTGGTCTGCATCATTAAGAGAAAGGAATGCAACTCCTTCGTTTTGAAAGCGTTCTTTTGAATCTATTGATTGCTGTATCGATAGCTCACGCTCTTTAAGTGCAAGAGTGCGGGCTTCTTTGGAAACAATTGCTTGTTGTTCTGAAGTTAGTGAATCAAATTGCGATGCGTTGAACACAAGAGCTGTTAGAAACATGCTGTGATTAGTCTCAACTATAGTATCGATTTTCTTAACAATCTCTGGGTATTGAATCCGGTATGACTCAATTCTTAGATTTTCCGCTTCTTCAAGTTCTATAGAACCGTCAAGCATTCCCTCCTCCCAACGAGAAGAACGAAAATCAACAGTATCAAGTGTAATTATCCCTAGACTATCCATTAACTCTTTTGACATTAATCTGGTATTTCTCATAGAAAGACCTTTGAGGTCAGACAATGAATGAATTGGTACTGTTGAAAATATATTTCGATATCCTCCACTATACGTAAAGTCTAAACCACGAAGCTTTCCATCCGTGTGTTCATCTATCATCTGCAATAAATCTCTCCCCACGTCTCCGTCGAGTACGTGCGCAGTGTGTTCGTGACTACGGAATACTTGAAGTGCATCAAGAGCTAAAAGTGGAAATAACTCCGGATACACTTCTGGAAAGCGTTTTAGTGAAATTTGAGCAATAGATGCTGTACCGTTACTTATGTCTTCTAACGCAAGAATTGGAGTATCTGCAGACTCACCAACTACTCCCGTCTGGTATTGAGGATCAAGTGGTGTGATATGTACCGTTCCTTTGGTCTGTTTGTATACGATATCGGCAAAATCCTGAATAAGTGCCACGTTATCCTTATTATCTGGCTTGTGAGCCATCAAGAACACTAATTCGCGGGTTTGGTTTCCACTAGAGTCAGAACTGTCAGAATTAAAAAATACAAAATATACACCAATGAGTATAATTACGACCGCTACCCAAGTTAAATTCTTTTTAGAAAAAATCATTATTATTGCAGATTATTAATTAAACTTATTATTAATGTACCATACTTTAGTACGTCTAAAGGTGTCTATGCTGGTAAACTTGCGCCTTAATTTAAGGTTACTCCTACCTATTAAACCATTCTTTATCTTGTCGCACAAGCAATCCACTTGCTTGTTCTGGGTGAGCCATTACTTCCTTAACAATACGCTCTGCTCGTATTGACTGAGAGCCTTTGATAAGTGCCACGTCGCCCCTCTCAAGCATTTGAGAAAGTTCATATCCTGCCTTAATTGAATCTTCAAAATGAAACATATTTCGTTTTTCCATACCACCCTTCTCAGCACCCTCTGCTATACCTCGTGCTCGTATACCAATAGTGAAAAGTCTATCCGCACTCTCTGCAACTTGAACACCTATCTTTCTATGTTCCTCTACAGAATATGTCCCGAGTTCCATCATGTCACCAAGAATTGCGAACTTCCTTCCAGACACAGACAAGTCACCTAACACAGTAAGTGCTTCTTTCATCGCTAACGGGGAAGCATTATAACTATCATCAATAATAATAGACTTCTTGATTCCATCAATTACTTTCATACGCCCCGGAGGAGTTATGTGATGTTCATACGAACCTGCCATTGATGCGATATCGAGCCCTTGAGAAGACCCCACAGCAAATGCGGCAAGTGCTGGGTAAATATGTTGTCGTCCAAATGTTCCTTTTATAATCACTGGAACACTGCTTCCGCCCGAATCTATCCTAAACGACACGTGTTTATTGCGAATACTAGAATTATCGTGCGAAGCCCTAAATATTGATCCGAGCTCAAAGCCAAATGTAACTGCAGTATGTCGGTAGGTTTGTTTAAATGCTCGTACTCTTTCGTCGTCATAGTTAAGAACAAGAACCCCGTCTGGTTTAAGAGCTTTTACGAGATATTCTTTTTCTTTTATAACATCTTCAGGAGAATCAAAGTATTCAACATGTACAGGAACATCCGGAAGAGATGTCACGACAACTATGTCAGGTTTAAGCCATGTAGTGATGTTCTCTATATCACCAGGTCTGTCTGCCCCAACCTCAAGAATTAACCATTTAGGATAGTGATTTTTCAACACTATTAACATAAATCCCTCAATAATATTTTTTGTCCAAAGTATTGGATTATTCCACGCATTACTACAACCTAAAATAGTGAGTGGTACTCCAATTTCGCTGTTGAAGCTTTTCTCACTTTTACGAACAAAGAAGCTTGTACTCATTACTGTAAAAATTGCATCTTTTGTTGATGTCTTCCCAACGCTCCCTGTCACCGCGATAACCTTGGGTTTATATTTCTTTAACACGAGCGTGGCCTCCCACTGTAGTATTACGACTACTATTTTTTTGAATAATTCTTTCATGAAAAATTTTTACCTATCAGGCGAGACGTCATAATAATTAATTAAAAAATTTACAGTATCAATAAATGGAGTGGTGAGTGTTTGAGACGCGTAGCGCACCTCTTTGGGTTCTATAGTCAAGAAAAATACTAAGTACTCGGCATTGTATGCAGGAAAGTAACCAAAAAATGAGTGGAGGAACCTATCATCATAGTACCCTCGCTCCTCTGTATTCGCAATTTGTGCTGTTCCAGTCTTCGCGGCTACACTATAATTCTCGAGTGCAACGGTCCCGCCACTAAGCGCCTCATCTACCACCCTAACGAGCATACGGGTAATCTCTTCAGATGTCGACTCCTGAAGTACATGCGTACCATCAACGTAGGAAATTTCTTTCGAGAGACCTGTTCGGTATTTAATCTCTTTTCCTAAATGTGGGGTTATGAGCTTTCCGCCATTCGCAAGAGCTGAGAGAGCTCGTACTGTTGCTATTGGTGTCATTGCAATACCTTGTCCAAATGACGCAGTTGCGTACTCAAGAGTTCGTGGACTCTCCAAGTTAGAAACAAGTCCAGCAGCTTCATTAGGAAGGTCAATTCCGGTCTCTTGCCCAATCCCATAGTTAAGCATGTACTCCTTAAAGACCTGGGTGCCCATCTCTTCGACAATAAACGATACACCAGTGTTTAGTGATTGATTAAGTATCTCTTGCATATCAACTCGCCCACGACCCTTACCGTCGTAGTTTGAAATTTTTGATCCATCAAGTGTAATTGACCCAGAGTCATAATATGTTGTCTTTGCTGTAATTGCTCCTGAGTCAAGCCCAGCAGCAACTGTAAGTGGCTTTATAATTGAACCCATTTCATATACTCCTTCAACAAGTGGGTTTGAAAAAATAAAAGAATCCTCAGTGTCCTTAAAGTTGTTCAAGTCAAAACTTGGATATATTCCCATTGCATAAATTTCACCATTTTGAGGATTGATAATAATTCCAGCAGTCTGACGGGAGTTCCACTTAGAATCTATTTCTTTTAGTTTACGTTCTAGGAAAAGCTGAACAGACGGTTCAATAGTTGTCACGATGTCTCCCTCTCGTTCTCCTGCTTGCTTAAACAATGTTTTATTTATATTAGAAAAAATTTCAGCGAAAAAATTAACATACAGACTATTTGAATTTCTTGAAAGTGTATCGTTGTAATATCTCTCAAGACCGTAGCGCCCAGAAAGATCATCTCCGGCGAATGCAACAAAACCAAGTGTTTGAGATGCTAGATTTCCACCGGGGTAATACCGCCACCGCTCCTTGTGTACTTGAACACCTTCAATATCAAGGTTGTCTATCGTAATACCGTCCTCTTGAGAGACTCGCTTAGCAATCTCTTCATAAGGATCATCTGTTTTCCCAGCACGTGCAAAAAAATTATCCTTATCTAAATCAATAATCTCTGAAATCTTCTGGTACGCTAGTTCAGAGTCTTGTAACGCGCTTGGGTTAATAGAGATGGTAAAACCTGTCTTAAGGGTTGCGCCTGAGACGAGCCGTCCATCTTTATCTTTTAAGAAAAGAGAGCCCCGATCAAAGAGGTTTTGATTAGGTCGAACATACTGATGATCTGCCCGAACACTGAAGTCTTCCCCGTGAATTATTTGAATAAAATATAGACGTACTAAAAGAATAAGCGCAACAAAAAAAACAATACCTAATATAAACCGTATTCGGAGGACAAAATTAGATCTCATTTCGCAGTGTCAAACTTCTGCCTACGAGCGTACCTCGATTTATAAATGACTTTTGTGCTATTGATGTAAAGCCACGCTCTCCAGCAAAAATCATATTAACTGAATCTTTCTTCATTATGTAGCTAAGCTCTAGCTCTGAAAGCTTTGAGTTTATATCAGCTATCTTAAATTCTACCTCTTCTCGTACCACAACGTTTACAATAGACTTCCCTACAAAATATATATACAAACCTAAGAGAGCAACTGAAAATATCATAAAACCAAGACAGAGTCGTCGCTCTATTCCATGTATCTTATGTGAAATGCTTCGTGTTCGTTTCATGTTTTTACTTATTTTTCAAAAATATTCTTAGTTTTGCGCTTCGTGCTCGTGGGTTTCCTTTTATTTCTTCCCTACTTGGTTTTATTGGTTTTTTAGGTTCTTGTCTTCCAAGTTCTTCTTCTTTCCAACTTCTAAATAATCTTTTTACTACTCTGTCTTCAGTGCTATGGAATGTAATCACTGCAATTGCCCCTCCTGGAGTAAGATAAGAAAATGCTTTTAGAATTCCTATTCTTGCTGTTTCGATTTCATCGTTTACAGCAATGCGAAGTGCCTGAAACGTTCTTGTTGCTGGGTCAATTCGTTTTTTGTGATACCAGAATGGAGTCGCGCGTAAAATAATTTCTCGAAGCTCTGTAGTTGTCTCGATTTCTTTATTCGCACGAGCTTCAACTATTGCTTTCGCTATTTGTCTGGAAAATCCCTCTTCTCCATAGCAACGAATAATTGTTTCAATATGTTCCTCATTCCATTCATTAACGATACGTCGAGCTGTGAGAGTTTCCTCAGTTATTGAACCCACGTCAGTGAGCGTCATTAACAGAGGTTCGTCCTTCTTAAAACTTAATCCACGCTCACCTTCTTCAAGCTGAGTAGAACTAAACCCAAGATCAAAAATAAACTTATCAACTTTAGTAACCCCTAACTCATTAAGCACTACATCTAAGTCTCGAAAATTAGACTGTTTTAAATGCACAGTGCTCTTATAGTCGGTACATAATTTTTTTTGAGACTCTAACGCGTTTTTGTCTGTATCGATTGCTATAAGAACCCCGTGAGGGCCAAGTTTTTCTAAGGCCGCTTTACTGTGTCCACCACCTCCAAACGTAGCGTCAACCACAACATCATCATTTTTAATGTCGAGCGTATCTATAACTTCTTGTAAAAGAACTGGTTGGTGCATATTTATTACAGAGCACCAATCTCTCCGAGTTTCTCTGCCATAGCATCAGCCTGTTTTTCAATACGAGTCTTGTACTCGGTCCAGGTCTTTTCATTCCAGATTTCTACCCTATCTTGAACTCCAGCAAGAACTACTTTTGTATTAAGTCCTGCAAAATTCTTAAGGTATTCTGGAACAAGTATGCGTCCAGCGGAGTCTATGTCGACTTCGACAGCTCCGGAAAGTATAAAGCGGTTAAATCCACGGGTGTCTGCTTGGGCGAATGAAAGATTCTGTAACTTCTTAGCAGTATCTTTCCACTGACTCATTGGATACATAAAGAGACAATTGTCGAGTCCGCGCGTCACGACCACTTTTTTGCCGAGTTCCGTACGAAACTTCTTTGGTAATGACAACCGCTTCTTCGTATCCAAGCTGTGGGTGTATTCGCCTATTAGCATGTTTGTTTTGTGGAGCATGTCTAGTATTAAAGCTCCGCCTTAATACTGTGTTCTCTCCAATTAACCTATTCCCCCACTTCTTCCCACTATCTTAGTATTATATAACACTTCGTCCCACTCTATAGAACTAGTTATCCACATTACTTTATATGTTATATTTACTTGTATGTAGTTCTTTAATAACGGCTTACCCTAGCACTCCTTGTTTTCTAATTAGCCTTGCTCATAATTAAACAATGTCGGAGAATAAGACAATGAAACATGTAACGCTCTGCCTCCCCATAACAGAGACAAGAGTACTCCTTGGACTTAAGAAGCTTCGATGGGGTGCTGGAAAATGGAATGGGTTTGGTGGGAAAATCAAGAACAAAGAAACTCCTGAAGAAGCCACGATACGTGAGCTCCGAGAGGAATCAGGACTCTACACTCACGAGGACTTACTTGAAAAGGTCGCCATACTCAAGCTTTACTTCAATGAGAAACCAGAATTCTTAATGCACACGTACGTTACAAGAATGTGGGTTGGAGAACCAAAAGAGTCTGACGAAATGCTCCCTCAGTGGCACTTCCTCGACGCAGTTCCTTACCATGAAATGTGGAAGGCAGACTCAATATGGATGCAGAAAGTGCTCAATGGAGAAAAAGTCGCAGCACATATTCACTTCAAAATTGAAGGGACCCCTGGAGAAGATGAAGAAATATTCGACCGAATCGAATACGACGAATCTCTTTGGGGAAACTAAAAACGACTCGCAGTAAGCGAGTCGTTTTGTATATCATTGACAAGGTGGTATATTTCGTGATATAATTAAAAAAGATTAACAACTATGGGAGGACAGGACGATGGATTCGACCCTGTACGAAACAACTTTTTTTGAACTAACTCTCCGTCTTACTGGATGGGGACTATGCACTCTCTTTTTCAGCACCATTGCTGTTGGGTACTATGTTATGAGGGCATACACGGGTAAACAACCCGTAATGCGCTCCGCATGGATTATTATCCTCACGCTCGACACCGTCGCCTTCATAAGCGACGCACTGTATCGTGGGGCGTTCTCTGTGCTCGTTGCAGTCTTTATTGTTGGGGCGATACTCATCTGCCTTATTTCAATCAGTAAAGGTAGGTTCGAGTGGACCACAACCGATAAAATTTGCTCAATCATGGCCACTATTGCGATTGTGGGAATGTTCATCTTCCCTCAAGCAGGTTTATGGATTTCAGTGTTTGGACTCCTATGTGGTGTGTGGCCCATGTGTGTAGGTCTTTACCGCAAGACTCACAGCGAAACCATGTGGACGTGGTCACTGATTTTTACCAGTAACATCTTCGCATGGTTCGAAGGTCAACACGACGTCGCAATTGGGTTCGGTACTATACAAGCTTTAGTTATAGTTCTCGAACTTCGACGCCGGTTCACGGTCCCTAAAATACAACAGGTCTGATACCCGCACAGACATCGTTCCTTCCCTAAAAAACTCACGGTCTGCCTCGGCAGACCTTTTTTTTTATTTACTCATTAGCTTTTGGACGCATAAGTGGAAATAGCTGAGTCTCACGAACAGTACGTCCCGCAAGTATTGCAAAGAGTCTCTCTCCTACCCCTAATCCAAACGTTGGTGGCATACCGTGCTCGAGCATTTCTACATATTCCCAATCTGGCATCATTGCTTCTTCATCACCTGACTTAAGTAACTCTTCCTGGACCTCAAAACGCTCTCGTTGCTCTTGTGGGTCTGCAAGTTCAGCATGCGCCCGTCCTACCTCGCTCCCTGCAAGTATTACTTGAATAGTTTTTGTCTTACGTGGGTCGTCAGGATGAGTTTTAGAAAGGGGCGCAATAAGTTTTGGATGATTAATAAGGAATGCGGGACCAGAGATTTGTTTCCGGCAGTACTTCCACAAAGAATCAGTAAGTCGTTCGCGGTTCTCGCCTGAATAGGTAACTCCTAGCTCTGTAAGTTTTGCTTTGAGTTCATCCTCACTAGACTCAAGAACATCTACTCCTGTTATCTTTTTAACAGTGTCTACATAATCAAGGTCCTCCCACTCGTCTGTAAAATCAAAAACATGCTCCCCCGATGTAAATTTTGTTGTGCCGAACGTATCAAGCGCCACTGTCTTATATAATTCTTTAATAAAATCTTTACCATCCTCAAAGTCCATAAAAGCCGCATAACACTCCATATTAGTGAACTCTTGGAGGTGTTCAGGACTTGTTCCTTCATTTCGATATACTCTCCCAATCTCGTAGGTCTTTGGGAATCCTGCCGCCATAAGGCGCTTCTGCCACAGTTCTCCAACAGAAATACGTAAAAAAACGTCCATGTCAAAGTCATTATGGTGAGTCTTAAAGGGTCTCGCTTCTGCACCACCTGTTGTTGTCTCTAGTGTTGGTGTCTGAACCTCAAGAAAGTTACGGTCTTCTAGGAATGTCCGCATGGACTTCCAAAACATTGATTTTTTATAAAACAAATCTCGCTCCTCTTCTTGTAAAAGTAAGTCTAGATATCGTTTACGGAAACGCTCATCTATGTCTACTAATCCATGCCATTTCTCTGGAAGTGGTAAAAGTGATTTTGCTGCCATACTCCAACTAGAAACAAGTAAGCTTTCCTCACCTTTCTGTGTTGTAAATAAAGGACCAGTTACGCTTATTGTGTCTCCTATATCTACTGCCTTATTCCAAAGAGAAAACAAATCTTCAGACAATGTATCTTTTTTGAGTACAGCTTGAAACCGCGCGGTTCCATCATCTAGCACAGCAAACATAATAGCTCCTTGACCGCGAATTGCCATAATTCTCCCTGTAAGAGAAACCTCTTTATCTGTATCAACATACTCACTAAACTTATCTCTAACATCATGTAAAGATACATCGCGAGGAACTGAAACAGGGTATGGGTCCATTCCCGCATCTTTAAGGATTGTTAACTTCTCTTCTCTTATTTTCTGCAAGTCTTCGATTGCCATAGTTTTTATATTGTACCGTATTACCTTTAAAAAATCCTATATAAAAAATAAACAGTCACGTATGATGTGACTGTTTATTTTTTATATAAAGACCATCATTCCTTATCTACTCAACAGACTTAATAGTATAATTCTGCTTTCCATTTGGGGTTTCAAAGGTAAATGAGTCTCCCTTCTTCTTTCCAATCATTGAGTTTCCCAAAGGAGAAACATATGAAATCTTTCGTTTTTGAATATCAGCCTCCTCAGAACCAACAAGAATATACTCGTGAGTTTCCTTTTCGCCATCCTTTTGGATTGATACTTTTGAACCAAGACTGATGACGTCGCTTTTTTTATGAGTGACAATTTGAGGGTCTTTTAAAATGTATTCAAGCTGTGTTACGCGCTCCTCTGTTGCAGCCTGCATTTCACGAGCATCTTGATACTCAGCATTCTCAGAAAGGTCACCAAGACTCCGTGCGTACTCAAGGCTTTCAGCTATTTCTTTTCGTTTGGTTGTTTTAAGGTGCTCAAGTTCCTTTGTTAATTCCTCAAATTTTTCTTGTGTTAGGTAGTTGTTTTCGTCAGTCATAATATTTTAGATGTTATTGTACTAACTGGTAGAAAAGAGTCAATTGACAATACTAAAATACTCTGGTGCGTGTATCTGTATCCACTCAATGTATCCACGCATTACTGAAGACGCACCGACCAGATTTGCTTCTGGACCTTTTTCCATAATAATCACAAACGCATATCGAGGTGCACCATATGGGAAAAAACCAACCACCCACGAGTTCACAAATTTCTTACTAACCCCAAGTTGAGCAGTTCCTGTTTTTGCTGCAACTTTCACATACGGTGTACTTAAAGACTGCGCAATACCTTCTTCTACACCCAAACGCATTCCTTCGCGAACCACATCTAATACAGCATCATCAAGTCCAAGTGATGTTTGAGACACAGCTCCTCCTTTTTCAAGGATGGGAGTCAAAAGACCTCCTCCGTTTGCAATCGCACCAATGGCGCGGACCATCTGTATTGGCGTCACTTGAAACCCGTACTGACCAATTGCTGTATTGTATGTGTCTCCTATGCGCCACACTCCATCATCAAAATGTTCGGCTTTCCAAGCTGGGTTAGGGATTACTCCAATCCCCTCTGTAAATAATGAACCAGTCTCCTTTCCTAAACCAAAAAGCGAGGTATAGGTATTAATTTTTTCAATACCGAGACCTTCTTGATCTTCAAATCCGCCCCCTACCTCATAAAAATATACGTTTGATGAATTTGCAATCGCTTCACGAACGTCTACCCACCCGTGTGCCTTCCAATCAACAAATACTGAGTACGCACCATCCACATATGGATTCGGTATACGAATTGAACCTGTGCTTAATATTTTCTTTTCTGCTGTTATGACACCTTCTGACAGCGCACCAACTGCCACAATTGGTTTCACAATTGAGCCAGGAGTATAGAGTCCAGACACAATCCTATTAAGAAATGGTTTTCTGCTGTCTTGTACGTATGTACTAATTTGAGCGCGAGGTTCTCCGTCAGTGAGCACTTGTGAATCAAACTCAGGAAAACTTGCAAGTGCTATTATCTCTCCATTAGTTATGTCCATGAGTATTCCAGCACCTCCTGTAAAACCAGACTCTTGTGCACGTTTCCCTATGAGTGCATAGAGTTCCTCATTTAAACGAGAATCAATCGAAAGAGTTACGTTTTGCCCATCCTTTGGGGTTCGAATGGTATTTTTTGATTTTGTATCTTGAAGAGCATCAACCTCTTCTATTTCAAGTCCATTTTCTCCTCGCAAACGATTGTCAAAGAAAAGTTCTGCTCCATCTTTAGCGGTAAATTCATCTTGGTAATAGTTACCCTTACTGTCCCTTAGTGGATACCCTACATACCCAAGCACGTGAGAAATTCCACTAAGGCTCGTGTACCTTCGAAATGCAAACTCTTCACCTTTTTCTTCAGTTCCTGCATCAACTCCCGTCTTGTTTCCTACCTCATTCCATGCAAGTTCTATCCCGTTGCGGTCATAGAGCACTCCCCTTTCTGCAAAGATAATCGAATGCTGTAAGCGATTGTTTTCACTTAAACTTGCAAACGCTTCTCCTTTATACAATTGAAGATACCCGATACGTCCACTGTATAATATAAATATAAAAAAGACTGCAACAACCATAAGAAACTGCATTTTTTTTGCTATTGGTTTTTCTATACGTCCCTCAAACTGATATTGGTCAAATTTGGGCAGATTGTGAGAATCGAGAAAAATCTCATCGGGTTCTATTTCTCGATTTTGTGACCCATGCAAGAACCTCCGTAATAATATTCGAATTCTGTGGACACTCATTGGAGCTATTGTAGCACTTTTGGAAAGAGACTATCTCTTGTCATCTTGATAAAAAACAAGGTGTTTCTTTAGAATGTAGCTAACAATAAACATCAGGGTAAAAAAGATAGTGAACGAAAAAGGGCTCGTAAAAAAGTCTGGGACAATTGTCCCATAGGTAAAATCGAGGATTAGTCCACCCATAATGATTTCATATCCTGGTGCTACTGCCAATAATAAGAGTGCAAAACATACAGTCGCATACCACGGAAAAATAAATGTACTCAAAAAAAATAAGATTGTAAAAAAAATTCTGTATATCATTGTAGTTCAATCGAAACCACGTGAAGTGACTGAATATTAATTGGGCTACTAAAGAGTATGGTTTGGAAAGGGTCAGACGGAATAGTAATAATCTCTTCAATCACTCCGAATATGCTTCCACCAAGACTAGATGAATAAACTGCGTGTCCCTCAAATACTTCTATCCCACGAGGAATATGCATCTCAAAATCACCACCCCCACGCCCAACAGCTTCAACAGATACCAGTTCAGTACCAGCGTCACCTAAAAGAACTTCAGTTTTACGTCCTGGAGTTGAGTACAGGCTTATGCGCGATGTGTGTGCAAAAACCTCGTCAACCGAACCAATAGTAACTCCACCAATTCCAAATACGAGCGCATCTTGAACGACACCATCCCGCCTTCCCACATCAACTATAAACGTATCGTAGAGTGTTCTGTTGGGGCGAGCTAGGATAGCAGCAACAACAAGCTCTGGTGAACCGTCTCGGTTGAGAATCTGTCTAAAATATTCATTCTCCTTTCGAATCACAAGATTTCCAAGGGACGCGAGTTCTAACCGGACAATCTCTCCTCTCAATCGTTCATTCTCAGCCAGGAGACTCTTTTTATCTTGTATACTTAGACTAACACTCTGAAATACATTAAAGACCCCAGCTTGAGATTTCCACACTGGGACCCCTATAGAGTGTAGAATTCGAGAAATTCCCCCGAAGGTGAGGTGGTTAAACAGTATTATAGCTACCACTAAAACAAAGACGATTAGTAATGGTCGCGGAAACCGTGAATGGGACCGTACGTATGACTTATTCTGTTGGAGAAAGCTCATTCTCGTTTTCAATTAATGTTTCTCTAAATCGGTCTAGATGCTCGAGCACAATTCCAGTTCCCCGCACCACTGCTGTTAATGGGTCATCAGTAACATGCACAGGGATACCAAGGACAGTTACTAATGCTTCAGGAAGACCTCGAATAAGAGCTCCTCCTCCTGTGAGGTAGATTCCTCGCTGCATCACATCCGAAAGAACTTCGGGTGGAGTCGTTTCAAGAACTTCTTTTACAGCATCAACAAGATGGCTAACTGAAGAAGATATAGCTTCTCGAATATCTGCATCAGTAATAACCACTTCTCGAGGAAGTCCGGTAACTAAATCACGTCCACGTACAGTTGCTTCAATTGGCTCTGCTCCTTCAAGAAGTGAACCTGCTTTAATCTTAAGTGTCTCGGAGGTTTTCTCCCCAATAAGAATTTTAAATTCACTTCTAATGTATGCCGTTATATCCTGATTAAGTTTATCTCCCGCAATACGAATGTTTTTTGACTGCACAATTCCTCCTAACGATATAATAGCTATATCACATGTTCCTCCGCCAATATCTACTATCATACTGCCGATAGGGTCATGTACTGGGAGTTTAATTCCAATGGCTGCTGCCATTGGTTCTTCTATAATATGCACTTCACGTGCTCCAGCATTTTGTGCGGCATCACGCACTGCTCGTGTTTCAACACTTGTGATACCAGAAGGAACCCCAATTACGACTCGAGGACCGAGAAGAGTACGCCTATCTTCCTGAGCTTTATTTATTAAATATGCGAGCATCTCCTCAGTTACCTCAAAGTCAGATACTACTCCATCAATAAGGGGCTGTACTGCAACAATATGCCCTGGAGTACGCCCAAGCATTTCTTTTGCTTGTTTACCCACAGCAACCACCTGACCAGTCTTTTGATTTACCGCAACAATTGAAGGTTCATTAATAACAACTCCTCGTCCACGAAGATATACTAACGTGTTCGCTGTACCGAGGTCTATTCCAATATCATTTGAGAAAAAACGATAAAATTTCTCAAGGTATTGCTTGATGTTTTCTTTAATATTCATATATCTTCTAACTTAAAAGGTCTTTCTCGCTAACCATATCGACCATGCCAGTTTTTCTATTTACCCGCTCTATCATACCTGACTCCAATGTCTTCTTGCTTATAACAATTCGTGTTGGTATTCCTATTAAATCACTGTCAGCAAATTTCTCTCCTGCACGTGCGTCACGGTCGTCATACAAGACTTCTGTATTTGCTGTAGTTAGTTTTTTATAAAGATCATCTGCATATGCTCGTACTTTTTCATCATCACCCCCTATCTCAACGAGATGAATTTTAAATGGCGCTACTTCCTCTGGCCACACAATTCCCTTCTCGTCTGAAAGAAGTTCGACAACAGTTCCCATAGAACGTGCTGGTCCAATACCGTATGAACCCATAATAACTGGCTTTTCTTCCCCCTCTTCATTAACGTAATTTAGACCAAGTGCCTCAGAGAATTTAGTACCTAGTGAAAAAATATTACCCACTTCTATACTCTTTTGTTTTTCTAGTTCGTCTCGTGTTACTCCAAACTCAGACAAATCAGCTTCCTCTAGAACTTCTTCATTTACGGCAATATTTTTCTCTTCATTTACGTATACAATATCCTCTCCAGCATCAGCAAGTGTTTGAAATTCATGGCTAAATTTCGTAAATGCACCGCCAGACGCAAAGGTTTTATAGGTCTTATCTCCAATACCTAGACGATTGAAAATGCGCATATATGCCTCTGCACACTCATTATAAAACTTCTCATGTTCTTCTTCAGTACGAGAAAATGAATACAAATCCTTCATAAGAAACTCGCGTGTCCGCATGATGCCACTCTTAGCACGCATCTCATTTCGAAACTTGTTTTGTATATGATACGTAAATAATGGCAGGTCTTTATATGAACGAAGATACTGAGACACTATTCGAGTAATCATTTCCTCGTGCGTCCATGCAAATCCAATTTCCCCACCTGCTTTAAGTTTTGACTTAAACCACACATCAACAACATCATCATTCCATCGGTCTGTGGTCTTCCACAATTCAGGGTCCTGAAGAGCTGACATAAAGACTTCTTGTCCTCCAATTGCATTCATCTCCTCACGAATAATAGTATTAATATTATTAATTACTCGAAGTCCTAGTGGTAAGTACGAATACACCCCTGCCATCTCTTTGTGGATATATCCAGCACGAATAAGGAGTTGTGCATTTTTAGATACCTCATCTTTTGGGGCTTCTTTTCTGGTTTTAGTAAATAGCTGACTCTGTCTCATTGAGTACCATAGTATCCTATCTAAAGCGCGCGGTCAAAAAGGAGGATTACTTCATCAACCGAACAATGTCGCCATAAGTGACAACGAGCATGAGGAGTAAAAGAAAGGCAAATCCAACCATATTAAATGCATTTGCTATCTTTGGTCGTATTGGGGAACCTTTAATAGTTTCAACTAAAAGAAACAGGAGTCTTCCTCCATCAAGTGCTGGAAATGGAATTAAATTAATGACTGCAAGATTAAGGGAAATAAGCGCAGTAAAATTCATAAGCGCAATGAAACCTAACGCTGAAGCACTTCCAACAAGAGAAACGATTCCAACTGGCCCCGCTACTGTTGAGAGGTCTGCTTTAAATAAAAGTGCGTCATAGAAAAAAGTTCCAATACCGATGGTTACTCGATATAGCATTTCGAGAGTTTGTTTTCCTCCTTCGAATATCGCGAGGTGTACTGGGAGCGTAAGTGTGCCTACTACTCCAGTTCCAATACCTATAGCGGGTGACTCCGGTGACTCTGAAAGTAGTCCAGTTTGAGGAACAACAATTACAGCATCTTCTACTCCGTCCCTTTTATAGTTTAGAAAGATTTGGTGGCCTTCTTGGGTAGTAATAAACGCACCAATCTCTTCTGATGTTTGAGGGGTAATTGTGTCGTGATGTGTTGAAAGAGAAATAACCTCGTCCCCCTCAATAAGACCTGCGTCGGCCGCAGGAGACTCTTCAAGGACCTGTGTAATAAGTATCTGTTCATTTGAAATATATTGAGAAAGTCTTCCTCCATCCCCTCCACCAAGTGCGGGAGTTCCTATTGCCAGGACAATTGAAAATAAAATCCACGCAAAAATCATGTTAAAAAAGACACCTGCAAAAAGGACTGCGGCCTGAATATATTTCGGTTTATGAATTAATGCACGAGCACTGTCGGGACCAGAAAGATCCTCATCAGAATCCTCCTTGATACTTTCGCCAAAAATCCGAACAAACCCACCAAACGGCAATGCATTTATTGTGTACTCAGTTTCCCCAAATTTTTTGCCATATAGTTTTGGAGGAAATCCAATACCAAATTCATCAACGCGAATCCCAGAGCGCTTTGCGACAATAAAATGACCAAATTCATGGACAAGAATAAGTACTACAAGTACAGCTAGAAAAATAAGTATGGTCATAATATTAACTTTGAATCTCGCTTTCTTTCTTCCTTCCTAACTCTTCAAGCAACTTGTTTCCTTCGTCAACAAGTTTCTGCATCTCTTCTTTGTAAGAAAATTTTTCATCCTCGCTGATTTCTCCCTCTTTTTCTTGTTTTTGGATATCGCTCCATACACCATCTCGGTCATTCCGTAGAGAAATTCGCGCTTCTTCTAGTTTGTCTTTTGAAAGTTTAATTAACATAGTACGTCTCTCTGATGTAAGTTCTGGAAAACTAACCCGTACTCCACTGCTGTCAGAAGAAACCCCAACACCAAGGTTAGCATCAGTGATTGCTTTTTCTACATCTTTTACTTGGTCTACATTCCACACACTTACACGCAATGTCCGGGCATCCTCGACCCCTACATTTCCGACTTGATTAAGCGGAACCCGTGTTCCAAAGGACTCAATCTGAATATTATCAAGAAGTGCTGGTGTTGCGCGTCCAGTGCGAATACCTTGAAACTCTTTCTTGAGCCATTCCTCAGTATCTTTTACTTTTTCTTTTAACGGTGAAAAATTATATGCCATATGCTTGAGATTATATCATAACGCTCTATAAGCCAAAATAAATAACAAGGTGAGCTTGTTATTTATTTTTTACCATGACAAAACGATTTTAAATAGCTACTTATACGAGTGTATAATATACACCACGCCCAGATTCTCCAACTTGAACTACTTTCCCCTCTTCTTCTAATTCATCAAGGTATGTAACTATAGTTGTGTCAGAAACCCCAAGTAATACCTGAGCTTCGCTATTGGTAAGCTCACCCTGGTCTTTAATGTGCTTTAAAAGCATTTTCTTACGTCTTCCTTTTTGAGGAGACCGTTCTTTGTTTATAAAATTACCTAAACGCTTACCAGAATCTTTATGTCCAAGACTCATTCCTACCCCGACACCAAGGACTCCAACGATTATTAATACTAGTGTTTCCATATGTTATTTCTCAAAATTAAATGTCGTCTCTATTTCGTACCATGCCGTATAAAAACGGAATTACTTTTCTAATAAGTACGTAAAGAGCAAGTATACCTGCAATATAAAACGCTATCGTATGACTAAGTGTATATCCTGCTGTTGTAAGTGCAAGAAGTTGGAGTTGATTAAACGGTCCGTTTTTCTTTTTTCCTTCGCCTTCGGGAGCATTCTCAAAGCCAACCTGGTCTTCGTCTATCTTTTGTTTAACTTCTTTAAGCTTACGCGTAACATTATTATTCTGAGAGATGCGAAACTCTTCAATCGTATTGAGGGTCTCTTTTACTCCCGCAATAATCTTAGGGGAGGTACTTGATGCAAACTCCCCTATTTTTGAAAGCGCTTCGGTACTTTTCTCTTCAAGATTTTCTTTAGTTGAACTATCTTCAGTTGCAACTGCATTTTTTTTAACAAGAGGCTCAGAATCTTCAGTGTCGACTATTCCATCTCCATCATCATCTATGTCTTCTTTATTCCCAATACCGTCCCCGTCCGTATCAGTGTCTATAAACCGACTCAAAGCTGTTGACTTGTTTTTATACACAACCGACTCGGGTTCCCCTCCGGGAGGCGTGAGAGTCGCCTCTGTTATTTGTACTCCCACAACATGGTCACCCTCTTGCGGTATCCAGTCAACCCATAACACCTGAAATCCACCGTTTCGTTCAAGAGTTACATTGGCGTTACCAATAGCAGACCCACCATCATAAAATTCAACTATCCCTTTGAAATCAGCATTTGAGCTATTTGCAAGTGTTGTATACACTCGAACCTCCTGCCCTGAAAAAAACGGTTCGTGGTCAAACCAGATAGACGAATCCACAAAACCAACCTGCGTACTATCCACAGCCGCAAATACTGGTGTACTTATAATGAACAGTAGGATTATGAGAGTTGAGAATATACGCATATATTATGTAACACGAGGAAGAGTGACTGATAGATGTTCTAGGAGTATTTTCACTGAAGAAGAGCGGTCCTGTAGGTATGACCGAACGCTTTGAAGTGCTTCAAATGCCTCAGTTGGAATGTTTTCCACGCCACTAATATTTTTCTGGAAACCACTTTGTTCATACAATTCTCGTTCAAGACCATTTACTAAAGAAAGTGCTTCTTGCTTATCCTTTGTTTCTATAATATCAGCAATAAGTGCAAGTCGTTCAGCTCCAGTTGAAGATAAAAACTGTTTTGCGAGAAGAGGGCTTATGGAAGAATCCCCTGCAACACTATTGTGCATACGTATAACCTGCACTCGTGAGAGAAGGGTTTCTAAAAGAACCCCAGCTGATGGAACGAGTAAGAAAAAGTGAGTTCCCTCAGTTGGCTCTTCAAGTGTCTTTAGTAACGCATTTTGAGCCTCACGCGTTATTGAGTTAACATTCAAAATAAAAATTTTCTTACCAAGAGCAAATGCTTTAGTAGATTCAAGTCCTTGAATTGCTCTTCCATCATCAATCCCAAACACATCATACTCTCTGACATGAACGTCTGGGTTACCGACAGTTGTAATACCAAGTCCTTCAATATAGTGAAGGAGTTTTTCTTTAGAATCTTCACCACCTTCTATTACGTAAGCATGGTGTAGGTCTTGTGGTAACTCTGAGGCTATATCTTTCATTACTCCCAGTATATCAAAATGGCATACAAAAGAGGAGAAAAAGAAAAAGGCGGGGTATCAGTTGATACTCCCGCCGTGACCTTTCCCGCTTCCGGGAGGCCATAACATTATTATTTGTTTCGTGCTCGATCCTTTTTCCTTGCAACGTGGGCAACTTTCAAGGAACTTAATGATGGCTCCTTGTGCTCCTTCTTCAAGGCGAGAATCGACTTCCGTCTCTTCGTCTGCGCTCAAGAATTTGTAGAAGGACTCCTCTGTTGTTTTATATTCTGCATGCGATTTGCATCTGAAAAAAAATTGCCGGGAAGGATGTGTCATCACGCCCTCCCCGACAAGCTTATGATTTCCCGCGCAATCCGTGCGGCGGTTTCGGGAAGGTTAGTGGTGATATCATCCCCAGTAAGGATGAAATGGGCCTTACCAGAATCTTTATGAGGATTTATGGTCAGGTCTATTGTTATAACATGTCCGTCGAATTCAAAGAACGCGTCAACCCCGTGGAAGAGGTCGAGCGGAGTTCCAACGGCAGTGAACAACTTTACACGTTCACCTTCCGTGCCAATCTGTTCTGCAACACGGTTTCTTAACCGCCGTGCACCGATTGGAAGTGCTGCAGGTTGATGCGTTCGCACCATCGCACAGCTCTCTCTGAATGAAACATAGCTAGTCCCATTCCATTCTACCCGACTTATCGGGCAGACGCTCAAGACCTCTTCTTCGAAGAGGTGTCCAGTATAGCCACTGTGTGACATGGTCGCCTCCTCTAAAAAAGGGTTTCTACATTACCTAAATATATTATATCAAATATAATGACATACGTCAAGTCCTCAGATTTCTTGAGAACCTTTGTTTACATCTTGGCTAAAATACTCTTTTTGTATGTATCTAAATGGTTAAGTGCAATACCAGTCCCCTTTGCTACACAGTACACAGCTTCATCAGCTAAGTATGCCTTTACCCCTGTGCGACGAAAGACGAGCTCTGGAAAGTTGCGGAGTTGGCTTGAGCCTCCGGTCATAATAATTCCTTGGTCAATAATGTCAGCTGAAAGTTCCGGTGGAGTTTCTTGGAGCACATCACGAATTGCTTTAATCATTTCACGAAGCTCCCGTGCAATTGCTTTCACTGTTTCATTTGTTCGGATATCAGTCGAGCGAGGGAGTCCAGTGAGGTAGTCACGTCCTTTAATTACCATGACGAGTTCTTCTTCAAGTGGTACCGCTGAACCAACTTTAATCTTTATGTCTTCCGCGGTCTTGTCTCCAATCGCAAGGTTAAATGTTTTTTTAATATAATCCGTAATTGCTTGGTCAATCCTGTTTCCTGCACATTTCACAGACGTGGACGCTACAATTCCACCAAGAGAAATTACTGCAACATCAATTGTCCCTCCACCAATATCCACTATCATATGACCCTTTGCTTCTTGTATAGGAATTCCCGCACCGATTGCAGCAAGAATTGGTTCTTTAACTACGTACGCGCTTTTTGCTCCTGCTTTTGTTGCGGCTTCAATCACTGCACGTTTTTCTGTTGATGTTACTCCAGCAGGAACTGAAATCATGACTTCGGGACGAAAAATATTCCACGTAGGAAGTGCTTTTTTCATGTAGTACCGAAGCATTGCCTCGGTAACTTTATAGTCTGCTATAACACCATCCTTCATAGGACGGTACGCAATGATACTATCAGGAGTACGTCCAATCATTTCTTTCGCAGCATTCCCTACGGCAAGTATTTTATTATCAATCTGAGAAACTACAACCACTGATGGCTCATTGAGCACAACTCCTTTACCTGGAACAAACACCAATGTGTATGTGGTTCCAAGGTCTATTCCGAGTTTTGGTGTAAAAAATGACATAGTGTTAAATATACTATACGTTATTCAGTTCGATTAGTGCGTGTAATATCAAGACCTAGTTTAGCGAGTCGTGTTTCAATATGCTCATACCCTCTATCAATATAATAGACATTATTAATAAGTGAGTTCCCTTTTGCAACTGATGCAGCTATAACAAATGCAAGTCCTGCGCGTAAGTCAGGGCTTCCAAGAGTCCTCCCAGTAAGTGGCGTAGGTCCTTTAATCTCTACTCGGTGAGCATCCCACATAGTAATATCAGCCCCCATACGTGCAAGGTCAGTTGTGTAGTTAAGACGTCCTTCAAAAATAGTCTCGTGTACCAAACTCTCGCCAGTAACTTGTGTTAAGTAGACTACCATAGGAGCTTGTAGGTCAGTAGGAAAACCTGGATACTCATGAGTTTTAACATCCGTAGATGTAAAACTCTTGTTTTTAATAGCTCCGTTATTTTTTATAATTATTTTGTCTACTTCTGTTTGAATTGAGACTCCTGAGCGACGCAGTATCTCAATAAGCACCTCTACGTGTGCTGGGTTGCAATTATTTATAGTGAGCTCATCCGCACATAGTGCACCTAAAATCAAAAAACTTCCCGTCTCAATTCGGTCAGGAATAACCCGGTGTTCTTTTCCATTTGTGCGGAGTAAGTCTCCACCTTCTATTTCTATAGTAGAAGTACCAGCCCCAGTGATGTTAGCTCCACAGAGATTAAGAAAGTCAGCCAAGTCTTTAATTTCTGGTTCAGTCGCGCAGTTTTTAAGTGTAGTTTTTCCATCAGCAAGTACCGCAGTCATCATCATAGTTTCAGTGCCCGTATGTGTCTGTGATTTAAAAAATATATCTGCTCCTTTTAATTTTCCTCCTTTTGCTTTTATTTCGTATCTATCATTATCGTGAGTTATCTCAGCTCCAAATTTTTCAAAGCCCTCTAAAAAGAAATCAATAGGCCGTGCCCCAATAACACACCCTCCTGGGTGCGGAAAACTTACATTTCCAAACCGAGAAAGAAGTGGCCCTACAAGCACTATCGACGTGCGGAGTCGTTCTGAAATTTCTGTATTAAGATTCGTTGATATATCTGGCTTAGTTGTGATACTAAGACTTCTCCCCTCTTCTTTCACTTCTACCCCTAGGTTATTAAGGAGCTCTGCCATTCGGTGTACATCTTCTATGTTGGGTACGTCTATAAGTGTCACTTCATCCTCAAAAAGAACGCTCGCGGTCATCGCTTTAAGTACTGCATTTTTTGCAGTATTAACACTAATCTCGCCTCGGAGTTTTTTCTCACCTGACAGACCTCTTATAAATAGACTCTCTTGCATGAGTGTATTGTAAGTCCTCTGTGGTGCTTTTACAAATGACACGTATGAAACGTATTTGACATATTGTCTTTAATGTTATATTATAATCTCTGTTCTTAATTACTACAAGGTTTAAAGAATGGAAGAAAATACTGAAAACCACCTTGAGGGGTGTACCTGCGGACAATGTGATGTATTTCAAGAAAAAGATACAGAGCCACGCGAAGAAAAAGACTCTCCCAAAAAGGTCCCTTGGCTTCCACGAACCGTGCGTTTTTATTAACAATAAAATGCACAATCTCTTTTACCAAGCGCGCTCCACTAAATTTCAGTGGACGCGTTTTTACCTTTATGGCTCGTTAATGAAGTTGGGGCTTCTATTTGCTATGCTATAAAAGATGAAACTAGTCCACGTTATCCCAATATCGCGCGGTATTACTAAAGACCGCCTTTCATATTTTTCAAAAAAGGATATCCCCAAAGGGGCAATGGTGACTGTTCCTATTCGAAACAAACTCACCCCAGCAATAGTTGAGTCTACTGAAGATATAAAAGATGTAAAAACAAAACTGCGTCTTTCTCCATACCCTATTAAAAAGATAGAAGAAGTAAAAACAACTCAAATATTTTCGCCGGAATTTATGCATGCTGTTATTGAAACCGCAGACTACACCGCAGGGACTGCTGGAGCAATTATTAATACACTGGTGCCGAACGCTATACTTAGCGACCCTAAAAAGGTACAGGAGTACGATTCGAGTGAGCATATAAAAAAAGGAGTAACGTATGAACGTCTTGTACTCCAAACAGATAAGGATGAACGGTACAGTGCATACAGAAGCCTTATTCGTGAAGCGTTTGCACGAAAGCAGTCAGTCTTTATTTGTATGCCGACATTTCACGATGTTGAGCAATTTGTTTCTAAATCAGAAAAAGGTATTAGAACGTACATGTTTGGACTTCATAGCGGCCTTACTAAAAAACAAACTGTAGAGCGGTGGAATAAAGTCATTAAAGAAAACCACCCTGTTGCAATAGTAGGCACTGGTAGCTTTCTCTCTATACCACGCAGCGATATACGAACAATAATTATTGAACGGGAGAGTTCTGGAGCATATAAGTCACAAACACGTCCATATGTAGATACTCGAATATTTGCGGATTTCCTTGCTCGAAAGATGGGTGCTCGTATCGTATACGCTGATTCATTTCTCCGTATTGAAACGCTCTATCATTATTATGAGGGGCTCTCTGCTGAACTAGCGCCATTACGATTTCGCCCTCTTTCACCCGCCGAACATTCTATTGTAGACATGAAGAGTTATAAGCCGACAGTAAAGGGTCGTTACGAAATCATCAGTCATGAACTTGCGCGACTTGTTGAAGATACAAAACGCGATGCTACTCACATGTTCATCTTTAGTGCACGCCGTGGTCTTTCTCCTACAACGGTGTGTTCTGACTGTGGAGCAACTGTAACAAGTACTCACTCTGATGCCCCTATGGTGCTCCATAAAACAAGTAAGGGGAATATTTTCTATTGCCACCAGAACGGCGAAGTACGTTCTGCAAATGAACGATGTCGTGTCTGTGGTGGCTGGAAATTAGTAGCTCTTGGTGGAGGAATTCAATTAGTCGAAGAACAATTAAAAGAACGCTTTCCAAAGCATGTTTTTTTTCGAGTAGATAGCGATATTACAAGTACATACAAAAAAGCACGTGTCGTCATTGAAGAGTGGCAAAACACACCAGGAAGTGTACTTCTTGGAACTGAAATGGCACTTTCTCATATAGAAGAGCCCATTGAGCATATTGCAATTTCTTCAATTGATTCACTGCTTTCAATACCTGACTTTAAAATTGAGACGAGAATTTTTTCAACTCTTCTAACGCTTCGCTCCCTTGCACAACAATCATTCCTACTACAAACTCGAAATCCTGAACAAAAAGTACTAAAGGACGCAACACAGGGAAATCTTATGGAGTTTTATAGACGAGAGATAAACATACGTAAGGAACTTGAGTATCCACCATATTCATTATTTATTAAACTTACCGTATCAGGAACTAAACACGCTGTTTCCAAAGAAATGGATGCACTTGAAGAGTTATTCAAAGAATATGATTTGCGCATCTTCTCGGCATTTATTCCAGCAGAACACGGTAAACAAACGAGTCACGCACTTATTAAGATAGCGCCACATGAGTGGCCTCATCCTGAGTTACTAGAAAGACTACGCTCATTACCTCCGCAAGTATTGATAAAAGTAGACCCTGAGAGTTTACTGTAAAGACCATATTGATTCTTTCTTACCTTGTGGTATTATCGTGTCTGGATACAAATCACGATAAAGCTGTTTGACCGCCGGCTTTGTCGTGTGAGGTCAGTGAAGTGTGAGGACGCCACCACTCTTGCTGACTTCGGGGCCAGTGTTTAGTTCTCCCTATCTACCTCTCTGACAAAGAGGAAGTGTGGATGCTGAACCTGGGGAATATCGTGCTTCCTCAGCAACACTGGCCCTAGTTTTTACCCCCGTTATGCCCTGCATAGTCGGGGTTTCTTGTTAGTAATAGAGACATTTTGTATTAAGAAAAACACTTTATATATATGCATTATTTGGGTATAGTAAAAACACTATGAAAGAAATAGTTCAAGACGGAGACCTGGTACTTCGAGAAAAAGCGCACGAAGTCCTTATTAAAGATATTACAAGTGATGCTGTTGTATCGCTTCTTAAAGATATGCGTGAAGCTCTCGAGAAAAAAGAATACGGAGTTGCATTAGCTGCTCCTCAAATTGGAGTTGCGCTTCGTATCTTTATTGTAGCTGATAGAGTTTTTAATGAAGAACAACTAAAAGAACGAACTCATATCTTCGTTAACCCTACAATTATAAAAACATCTAAGAAGACAGACGAACTAGAAGAAGCATGTCTTTCTGTTGAAGGGTACTTTGGTACCACTACCCGTGCACAACAAGTAACAGTTGAAGCATATAATGAGCATGGTATTAAGTTCACTCGAGGAGCAAGTGGTTTGTTAGCTCAGATATTTCAACACGAAATCGACCACCTTAATGGAATATTATACATAGACCACGCGCGTAACGTTCGAGAGGTTGTGGCTCAAGAAGAAACGGGTCATGAATAACCACACAAAATTCTCTATGGTTTTCTTTGGTACCCCACAGATATCGGTGTACGTGCTTGAAGAACTTGAAAAAAAGGGGTTTATTCCAAGCATTTTAGTGACAGCTCCCGATAGTAAGCAAGGTAGGAAAATGCTCCTCACACCACCGGAAGTAAAGGTGTGGGGAGTAGCTCACGGAATACCAGTACTTCAACCAGAAAAGATGACCAAAGAATTTGTATCTGAACTTAAAGAACTCGCTCCACAAGAAGGCTGGGACGTGTTTGCTGTTGCCGCATATGGGAAGCTTTTACCAAAACAGATCCTTACTATGCCAAAGCAAGGTGTTGTTAATGTGCACCCATCCTTACTTCCTCGTCTTCGTGGAGCAAACCCAATCCGTGGAGCAATCTTGGCAGATGAAAAAGAAGTTGGAGTATCAGTCATGCTTGTTGATGAGGAAATGGATCATGGACCCATTCTCGCTCAAGAAAAAGTACCTCTGTCTGAGTGGCCACTGCACGGGAGTGAACTTGATAAAATACTTGCACGATATGGAGGAAAACTACTCGCTGAAACGTTACCACAGTGGATTCTCGGTACTATAACTCCATGTGAGCAAAATCATGAGGAAGCAACGTTTACAAAAAAAGTTGTGAAGGAAGACGGGCTTATTGACCTAAATAACGACCCGTATCTAAACCTTCTCAAGATACGAGCGTATGAAGGTTGGCCTGGAACATATATGTTTATTGAACGAGGTGGAAAACAAGTCAGGGTAAAAATCATCGATGCAGAGATAGAAAACGACACTCTAAAAATTACACGCATCATCCCTGAAGGAAAAAATGAAATGGACTACCAAACCTTCCTTAGTCTATAGAACTATTACGTCTACTCTCTCCCAAACCTAAGAATATTTTTTATTTTCTCTCCACCCTTTTTAAATAGTACAAATCGTTTTTCTTTGTTTCGCTTAAGACGTTTGGTTATTTCATCTTTGACGATATCTATTGCGGCGTAAATTGTTTCTTCTTCTGCAACAGCACGAAATAAATTCTTCCCTATTGATACATTTATTTCTGCTTTAAAGATATTCCCTGACTGGTGATGTCCTGTTGTCTTCCCTATTTCAACGTCACACTTAACGCTCTCGTCATCTTTATTAATATACTTTTCTAATGTTACAAGTTTGTCATCAAGATATTTTGTAATCTCTGGAGTAATGTCAAAATCTGTTGTTTTAATATTGTAGTGCATAGTTTTTATTCTATACTTATAATTTTTCTCTGAGACCGATGTCCACTTACGATGCGCACACGGTTCTCCTCGACATTAAATTCACCCGCTATTATCTCGAGAATTTTCCGATTTGCTTGATTGCGCTCTGCTTTTTCACGGACAGAAATTGTGTATTCAGTCTCTGATTCCTGAAGAATTCTCTCCTTCTTTGAATCTGGATGGACTAGGACTCTAACGTACATACTTGAGGGGAATTACTTTCTCCTTCTTCTGTGTTAGTTGCACCTTTTCCATAGTGCGTATCAAAATATATATTAATATCTCCTGATTCGTACATCTCCACATTTCGTTCAGAATCAACAAGATATGGAACCTGTCTTTTACCGCCACGAGCAATAAGTTCCTCTGCCACTGCATCGTTGGCAATATTTTTTTCTTCTAGAGTAAGTCCAAGTTCTTCTGCCTTAGCAAGTGTTGCGAGGCAAAACGGACATCCTGTTTTTACATATAGGGTTAACATGCTATTCAATCATTAATTATTAATTATTAATTCAGAAACCGTGTATCTATTTATGAGCTCGGTCGTACAGCCCAATAAGTTCTACTTGTTCGATAATCATACCATCAATTGCTTGTTCTATCTCTGTCTTTGTTGGAGCCTTTATAAAATTAAGTGTTCCAGAAAGGGCGTACAGTTTAAAAAAGTATCGATGCTCCGTTGGTTCATACTCCGTCGGAGGACACGGTCCTGTGTACGCAGCTTCTCCTTCACTTCGACTATTAAGACCCATCGACCCAACAACACTTCCTTCCTGGATTTCAGTAGTATCGGGAGAAAGATTATATACAGACCAGTGGTCGAAGGAATCAATCCCTCGCTGATCTTTAAAGACTTGCGGAATATCTGGGTCATCAACAATAAGTGCTAAAGACTTAGTGCCATTAGGCACTCCACTAATAGAGAGTGGTGGGTTTATGTTTGCCCCATCACAGGTATACGTTTCAGGAATTGTACCGTTGTGGTCGAAAACAGAACTAGTGAGAGTTAATGTAGTTACTTCAGACATATGCTCTTTTTGGTTAAAAACGTACACGACACCTGCGAGTATAATGAGAAGCGCGACTCCTAAAAGTCCATACAACATTTTCATACTCGTAGTATACCACGCGTCCAAGACCATGCGTATGATTGCAAAAACTCGTTTGTGTTGTAAAATGTGTTGGTTCTCTAGATTTAGAGAATGAAAGAATACCTATTCCGGTGTAGCTCAGTTGGTAGAGCAAGCGACTGTTAATCGCTGGGTCACAGGTTCGAGTCCTGTCGCCGGAGCAGATGAAATTAAGCCCCCATTTTCTGGGGGTTTTAATTTTATCTGGTTTTCGATAGTCAGGACTCGAACGGAGTAGGTGCGCGTGCCAAAGCACGAGAGAGCACCGAGCCCAGACGAAAAGCACTTAGCAGATTTCGAGTGCAACGAAGAAATATACTTAGTGACTGGTCGTCGAGTCCTGTCGCCGGAGCAGATTTAAGAGCCTTATTTTTAAGGCTCTTTTTGGTTGACCCCGACAGGGCTCGAACTTTTGGTATACTTCTAATATGAAAAAGAGCTACAAGCTGATTGGAAGTATTCCTATTTCAACTATAAGTGTCCTTGCAGAAAAAACAGAACATCCAAGAGACATTATCTTTATCCATATGTCTTGGGGTGGTGCTTGGGCATTTGATTTGTATATGAAGTTTTTTGCTGAAGCTCAATACAAC
>JABMNX010000019.1 GCA_013204405.1 Candidatus Kaiserbacteria bacterium
GCTGCAGAGGGTTCAATGGACGCATCAAACATGTTGAAACCTGCTCTTGCTCGAGGCGCACTTCGAATTATTGGAGCTACTACACTTAAAGAGTATCAAAAACACATTGAAAAGGACCCCGCACTTACTCGGCGTTTTCAACCAGTGCACGTACTTGAACCTTCTGTTGAAGACGCTGTAGCAATTTTACGTGGACTGAAGGAACGATATGAGCTTTTCCATGGTGTTCGAATTACAGACGACTCAATAATAGCATCGGTCACATTAAGTTCTCGGTATATTTCTGACAGATTCTTACCCGACAAGGCAGTTGATTTAATTGATGAAGCTGCGTCATCCCTTAAAATTTCTCTTGAAAACAAACCACCAATCTTAGAAGAAACACACCGTAAGGTTATGCGGCTTGAGATTGAAAAAGAAGCTCTCAAAAAAGAGTCTGAAGCAGGAGATAAAAAAGCAAAAGAACGAACAAAGAAGATTGAAAAAGAGATTTCTGACTTAAAGGAGAAGACCTCTGAAATTGAACTCAAGTGGATAAACGAGAAGGAAGTCCTTGGTGAAATAAAAACAATTAAGAAGGACCTAGAGGAACTTCGTCTAGAGGCAGAAGGGGCTGAGGCAGTGGCTGACCTTTCACGGGCTGCAGAGATTCGGTACGGAAAGATTCCTCAACACGAGAAAGATTTAGCAACCAAAACTAAGAAACTTAAAAAACTACAGAGTTCTCGACGAATTCTTAAAGAAGAGGTTACTGAGGAAGATATTGCAGCTGTTGTGTCACAGTGGACTGGTATTCCAGTACAACGGATGCTCGAAGAGGAGGCAGAGAAGCTGGGTCGTATGGAAAGTGAACTTAAAAAACGTATTGTCGGACAAGATAATGCAGTTACACTTATTTCTGATGCTATTAAGCGTTCACGTGCTGGAATTTCAGACCCCAATCGACCAATTGGATCTTTCCTTCTTCTTGGACCTACTGGAGTTGGAAAGACTGAGTTAACCAAAGTGTTGACGAAGTTTCTCTTTGATAATGAAGATGCGCTTATTCGGGTTGATATGTCAGAGTATATGGAGAGACATTCTGTATCAAAAATTATTGGAGCCCCTCCAGGATATGTTGGACACGAGGAGGGAGGTTCACTTACTGAAATTGTTCGTCATCGTCCGTACTCGGTACTTCTTTTTGATGAGGTTGAAAAGGCACACCCAGAGGTATTTAACATACTGCTTCAAGTTCTTGATAATGGACACTTAACCGATGCAAAGGGGCGTAAAGTTAACTTTAAAAACACAGTTATTATTCTTACATCAAACATTGGAGCACGATACATTGACAGTATGGCTAAGTTTGGTTTCAGCAACAGCGCTGATACAGATGACACACAATATGGTGACGCAAAAACAAAGGTACTACGAGAACTCAAAGATTATTTCCGACCAGAGTTCCTTAACCGACTTGATGAGATTGTCGTCTTTGATATTCTTTCTCCGAAAGCAATTGAGGAGATAGTTACAATTCAAGTAGGATTGGTAAAGGAACGACTTCTCCTTAAAGAGATAAAGCTTAATGTATCAAACGAGGCACTTTCATACCTCGCAAAAGAAGGGTATAATCCGCAGTACGGTGCACGACCACTTAAGCGTCTTATCCAATCAAAAATCCTTACACCTATAGCGGGGATGATGATTTCTCGAGGCGTTATGGAGGGAGGCACTATTTCTGTTGATATTAAGAAGACAGAAAATGAAGTTGAGTTTGTCTTTGATATAAAGAAAAAACAAGCTCGGGCACGGCGAACAACATCTCGTCCTAAAGCTCAAAAGACAACGGTATAGCTACTAGCAGTGAAAATTAGTGAAGTTAATGCGTCGGTGGAATGAAAGTAAACTGCTTTACTTTCATTCTGGTCGCAAGAATTTTCTTGCGAAATGACGATGTGAGTGAATACGAACAGTCATTAAGTGGCTGGTACCCGCATTTACTTACGTGTTAATGTAATATGTGAATGCGTCGGTGGCAGAGTGGTCAATTGCATCAGACTGTAAATCTGACGGACATCGTCCTACGCAGGTTCAAATCCTGCCCGGCGCACAAAATATAAAATGCCTCACAATTTCGTGAGGTATTTTGTATTTTTGTGTTTTCTGGGGACAGGATTTGAAAAGCGGAGCCCGTTGCGAATACGTGGAGCAACATTAGTGCGAGTTGGGGTCGGGAGTTCTTATGAGTGAAACGAATTAGAAACTCGTGACCAAATCCCTCCTAAAACTTTTCCTTGTCCTTCCTTTAATTTCCCTATACTATTAAACACATCATGAGACATATTATTCTTGCTTCAATTTTTTCCTTGTTCTTAATAGGGGCGGTATTTTTAGTGTCCCCTAATGCCTCTTATGCGGCAGAACCACTTGTTCAGTGTGGCGGTACTGGGCAACTAGAATGTAGTTTGTGTGAATTAGCCAAGTTAGCAGAACGTGTCATTAACTTTATAGTTCAAGTATCATTTGTTATTGCGGCACTCCTATTTGCTATTGCAGGTGCATTTTACTTCACTGCTGGAGGAGATCCGGGGAGGGTGAGTAGCGCTCATAAGATTCTTAAGGATACAGTAATAGGAATTATCATTATTCTTACAGCATGGCTTGTTGTTAATGTTATCCTTGCAGCTCTTACTAAGGAAGGAGGTTTAAATCCATTTACGAGTGTACTGTGTCAAAATCGAGAACATGCGAATGAATTTCAGGGGATTAACACTCCGAGCGATGGGTCAAGTAGCCTTCAAGCAACAGGTAGTAAAAAAGATACCCCAACACAACCTAAAACAAATTGCTCAAACTGCACCTTACTGTCTTCAAGTATTTTGACTAATGGCAATGCTTGTAAATCTGGAGTTAGTGGTTGTTTTGTCGAAAAAGAGCTTAATAATAGGTTACTTAGCTTACAAGAAAGGGCAGCAACACCTCAATATAATTTAAGTGCAGGATCTTGGCAGGTAAGTGAAGCGTGGCCTCCTACTGTTGAGCATAAGGCTGCGTGTCATTATAATGCAACATGCGTTGACGTCAGTTTTACAAAAACAGCAACACGTTCCCCTAAAAACGTACAAAGCTTTATTGATGCTGCGGCAGGATCGCAATTACGAGCTGTGTATGAGGTGTCGACTGAAGCAAGAAAAGAACAGCTATCTTCTCAAGGGGTTACAAGTGTAATAGTGGTTCCCACTATTACAGGGGAACACTTTTCCGTTTATAAAGTAGACTCAATTCAAGGTGACACTGAAGCTTCTAAAGAACAGGCAGGAGAGTTTTCACAATAGGATACGTTCTATAGTCAAGATAATTCTTTAAATTAAATAGTTGACTCTAAAGAGCTTCTCGCATATAGTATGGAGGCTAAATTCAATATTATATATAGATATGTCACAAGATAGACTGTTAAAACTGAATTGCCAGGATTGTAAGAGAACCAATTA
>JABMNX010000020.1 GCA_013204405.1 Candidatus Kaiserbacteria bacterium
AATATCTGGTGGAATAAATAAGAAAGAAGACTCTGTAAATGAAAGAAAGAAGAGCCACGCCTTAGCATATGCACTATGTGCGCGTTCTTTAAACCATTCAGTACCACGTGTTTGCCACGTTATTAAATATTTAATCATGCTATTGAATACTACTACCTGCCGGAATATCTGAGGAAGGCTCTAGGAAAGAAAATAAACCATCGTCAGAAGATACCGCCAGAATCATTCCGTTACTTTCAAGTCCTCGAATAACCCTAGGCTCAAGGTTAATAACAAATGGAAATTTCTTTCCAACAAGAGAATCGCAATCTGTATACTCAGCTATACCTGAGAGAATTTGACGAGATTCTTCTTCCCCAACATCTACCATAAGCCGTATAAGCTTATCTGTATCAGGAACACGCTCTGCAGATACAATCGTCCCAATCTTTATATTAAGTTTTTTAAAATCGTCAAATGAAATCATATATATACTCTATCCCTTCCCTTTCTCCTTATCAAGAAAGCGTTGCAGGATAAGTGCAGCTGCTGCTGCATCTATCATGTGTGAGGATACTTCTCCCGCCTTCTTTCCTTTGTGTGCCTCTTGTGACGTAAAGAACTCTGGCTCAAGAAAAATTGGAAGCCCAACCTCTTTCTCTAACACAGACGCAAAGCGCCTTATATCTTCCATTAGAATGTTTTCACTCCCATCTGTATCAAGCGATTGTCCAATGACAATTTTTTCTACCTTATTATTCTCTATAGTTGATTTTATTTCTCCCAAAAGGGTGTGTGAATTCCGCAATACAGCTTTTGGAAATGCTAACGAGGCAGTATCATCGGAAATCGCAACGCCAACGCGCTTGGTTCCATAGTCAATACCAATGATTTTCATATATAGAAGCCTATCATATTTTTATATGTATTGTTTTTACATTTTAATGCTGGTCTGTTAAGATAGTTTGGTATCCTCACAGGAGAGGTGGCTGAGTGGATTGAGAGTAAATTGCTTTACTCTCAATCTGGTCTGGTTTCCAAACCAGAACGACCGTTGCTGAGCTTTGCGAGGCAGGTCATAGGAGGTAACACACGTCATGTTACCTCTGAAGGTAAGACGTGAAATACATAAAATACCATGGAGAGGTGGCTGAGTGGTCGAAGGCGGCGGTCTTGAAAACCGTTGTGCGGGAAACTGTACCGTGGGTTCGAATCCCACCCTCTCCGCATTTAGAAAAAACAGTGGCTTTTGGCTACTGTTTTTTGTAAACTGAGGAAGAATAGAGTTGGGATTCGAACGACGGAGATGCGCGTGCCAAAGCACGAGAGAGCGTCGAGTCGCGTCCTGAGAATCTTAGGAGCGGAGCGAGTTAGATATCTAGGGACGAATCCCACCCTCTCCGCATCTAACAGCTAGCACGAAGACCTTAGGATCCTCGAGCGCTCGAAGTAGATTGTAGGTAATTTGCTATACAAATCTTACTTACGGCGTTAGGATAAAAGTATGAATAAAAGAAACATATTAATTATAACTATAATTGTATTAATTCTAGGATTTGGATATTACAATTTTTCCAATGAAAATACGCTGACACCACCAAATAATAGTGAGCTAGGTTTTAATATTGATTTAGAAAATCTATCTTATCAACTTCCAACACACTCTCTTGTTTGTATACCAGAATTAAAGCAACTTTGCTCTACAGGTAATGAATGTGAATCAACTAAAGTTGGTGTATTTCTCCTGATTGATGAGGTGAATAGCAAATATTCGCGTTGCGATAACCAACCGTGTGATACCTATGACTCTACATTTGTAGAAAGTGGAATTTACACAGTAATAAATCCACTAGCTCCAAATCATGGAGAAATTAAAATCGCACAAGACGGAACGTATACTGAAACGAATTCCCTTGGTGACAATGTTTATATATCAAGAGGTGTATGTCGAAAAACATCTAACTAATCCAATCAATATGGACTTAGAAAAATTTATAAGCGAAACATTAATAAGCATTAAAAAAGGACTTCGTTCTGCAAATGAAGAGTTAGTAGAAGATGGTAAAACTCTTGGGAAAGATGCTATAGCAACATTTTTAATTGGAACTGATGTAAGTGAAAAAATCTCTTTTGATATTGCTGTAACAGTAAGCGAAGAAAAGGGTAAAAAAGGTGGTGGTGAAATAAAAGTTATGTCAGTAGGTGTAGGTGGAAGTCTTGATAAAACAGAAATGCAGCAGTCTATAAGTAGAATCAAGTTCAATATACAATCTTCTCAAATTACAGGTTAGCTAGATTCTAAGAAAATTAAAGGCGCTCGAGGACCTTAATTTTGATAAACTAAAATAGTTAAAAATCACCTTACAGGGCAAGGAACCCCACGGTTCCAGCCCGAGGTAGCCCGCAACATACAAAAAATAACCCTTATGGGAGATTGTTTTTTGTATACTCGACAACTAAATATGATAAACTGGAGGTAAATGAACGAAATAGAATTATTCGTACAGTCTCATGGTTATACTGCGTTTGGTATATTTCTTGCACTCATTATTTGGACTACTATATGGAAAGGGGTAGCACTGTGGAAATCGTCTCGTTTATCAGACAAGTGGTGGTTTATTATTCTCCTTGTTGTAAATACAGTAGGTATCCTTGAAATTCTTTATGTATTTGTCTTCTCAAAGAAAAAAAAGAAAGAATTTGATAAAGAATGAGGAAGCTATTAACAACTTGATACTACGCGTAAGGTACTCGTGATATCATATATACAATAACAATTGCATAGTATAGATTTTTTTATGAAGATAACAAACGACACAATAAGTTGGCAAGGGTATGAATACACTCACCATGAAAAAAGTAGCGATTGGTTTTGGGCCCTCGGTATTGTCGCACTCTCAAGCGCTATAACAGCTATTATTTTCAAAAATATCCTCTTTGCGCTCCTGCTCTTGATTGGTGCGTTTACGGTTGCGTTATTTGCAGCAAAAAGACCTCATTTGATACACTTCGAAATAACAAGGCGTGGAGTTACAATTGACGATGCTTTGTACCCATTCTCCACTCTCGAATCATTCTGGATTGATGAAGATGAGCATGGACACCATTCTCTTATACTTAAGTCGCAACGTCTTATTATGCCATATGTGGTTATACCATTAGACGAATCAGTTCAGTTTGAAGATATTAGGAACATCCTCCTAATAAAGCTAGAGGAGGAGGAGATGCAAGAACCCACATCACACAAAATATTTGAATTTTTTGGATTTTAATCCTAACTAAAAACCTACTTGCAGTTTTTAAAACTCTTGAAAAATTGGAACTAAGTTGATTGTTACCGAACTAGTTGTGGTGCCTCCATCTGCAACACACGAAAGGGTGTACGTGGTCTGCTGACCAAGAGTACTTGTTGTCTGTGTTCCCGATGTTCCACTCCATGAATCTGAAATCATTGGATTATTTTCGTCTACAGTACATGTATTCACGTCTGTTGCAGACCAATTAACTAAAGTGAAATGCCCAGTCTGGATAAGACTTGGACTTGCGGTAATTGATAGACTTGGATTGACTACCGTTAAGTTCACAGTACCCTGCCCACCATTTGAACATATTATTGTATATGTTGTATCGACGGTTGGTGAAACAACAGCTGAACCAGATGTTGCTCCTCCGGTGCTAAAGTTTGTTCCTGAGCCACTTGTAGAGTCATAACATACCCATGTTAATGTTGCAGAATCTCCAGCGTTAATAGAGACGCTTGTTCCTTCTCCAGATGCACTGGTTGCACTAAAACTTGGAGCCGTACAAAGATCCCCGGTATGAGGAGATCCACACGACGCAGGAACCACAATTCCTCCACTTATTCCAATTGGAGACCTGGACGCGACCCCTAACTCTACCGATTGAGGATTATCAGACAGTGTTGGTGTAAACAAAAAACCAAGAACAAAAACCATGAAGAGTGCTAGTAAAAGAATTGCTAACGCTAAAAAAAATTTTGTGTAAAATGCTGTTATTTTCATATAAGAAATTATATCAAATAATACTCCTAAATATTACTCACCTGAGGCAAGTCTTAGATTTTCCCTAATAATCTCCTCCATCCTTGAAAGCCCCTCTTTTGCAATACGAGGGTCATTACCTGGGTTAGTTTGAGACCAACTATGCGGTTCTAGCTCTAGGGTTAGTTTTAAAGCCTTTTCTAAGTGAGAAATAGCCTCAGTATTTTCTCCAAGATTCATAAGCACAACACCCTTTGTTGTAAGAAGCCATGGGCTTTCAGGGGCTAAAAGAAGTCCCTTACTTGCATATTCTAAGGCTCTTGCATAATCACCTTTTTGAAAATAAACCCACGCTATATCATTATAGCCCCCCCAATTATTATCCTTTACACTTATAAAATGTAGAAAATCTCGTTCAGCTTCGTTAAGTGAACCCACAAAACCGTAAATAAGTCCCCGTACATAATATGAGGAAACTACTAAATCTCCATGCAACTCAATCTGGGTATTAATAATTCCAATAGCTTCTTCAAAATCTCCTCGTAGAAATGAAATCCTAGCTAATTGATGTCGAGCAAACATATGTCCAGAATCTAAGTCAAGAGTTTTAGTAAAATACTTTTTGGCTTTTTCTTGATCGTATACCCCGCTTCCTTCAGCATTAAAGTAATAATTACCAATTTCAAAAGAAAACTCAGCGTCATTATGTATTATTAATGCGATACGTGGTGTGTGAAATGTTTTCCATATAAAACTAGCTGTCGCCTCTTTCTGGCTTGCAGCAAAAACTATTAATAGTAATGTGATTACCGTTAAAAAAAGTAATTGTGGCTTTGTTAGTGTATTCTTCATAAAATTTTTATAATTTACTATTTAAGTTGTACGTCACACGTGTTTACTTTACCAAACCACTGGTACCTATGCCGTCCAATGAAACGGTATACTAAATCCCGAACTGGTGACGGTATAATAATGAACACATAAAAGAGTGGCCACAACCCCGACAGACTTTTACTTATACGTAAGGCTGCTTTTGAATGCGTATACCAATGATTCCCTTCAACTAAAATAATAGTCTCGTCGTCTTTCTTTAAAACTATATTCATGCTGCTGAGAATATTTTTACCTTCCTCAGACTGAAGAGAGACAAAGGAAAACTGTTTGTTCTTATCCCGCGTTAAAACAAATTTAGCTGCCCAGTTACACAACACGCACTCTCCATCAAATAAAATAATATGTTGCATAAGGTGAATAGTACTAGGCTTTAGAAGAATAGCTGATATTTTGTTACCTGAAAACGATGTAACAGTATCATATAACAGGTTCAGTAATACCTTTCTATAAAGAATGCCCAAATTCTGTTAAGAAAGTATTGAATGATGGATATAAGTTTGCAAGAGTTGAAATCGACGCGCCCACAAAGCCGTGCTGTAATCCCTCACTTTCTAACTCATTTGAGACCATAAGTAAAAACTGGTTACTATTTGTGTTGTTACTTGCACGAATGTCGCTCATTAACTTGTCTAAATTAGCTTGTATGTCTGTAATTCTTACATTACCATAAATATGGCTTAGTAGAGCCGCATATTGATAATATGTAAACGCTACCGCCATGTTAGCGGCCGAACCTAGTGAGGCTACCTCACCTAAGGAACGGGATTTAGCGTAGGCTTCCTCAAAAAGTGGTGCATACGAACTATCAAGAGCAGTCAGTGCACCATACCCAAATCCGTGCCAAAAATAAAATGATGTGAGAGCCCTTCTGCTACTTGAAATCTCATCATCGGTAAACTCTCCAGCAGCAGTAAGGTGTGCTTCAAGAGCATCTCTATAATTATTAAGTGTGGTAAAAGACAACGAGTTTCTATGCAAAAGTAATTGGTCAGCATACCATGCTCCAGCCCTGACATATGCCTCAGGCAGAGGTCGAACCTGTATAGACCATTCATACAATTGACGTACCCCTTCTGAGATATCATTACTTGATACATACACACTAAACATAGGATCACTTTTTATTTCATCAAATAAAAGCTGGTTGCAACCTGACCCGCATATTAAACTAGCGAGATCAACTATTGCATGTGCTCGAACTCCAGAAGCCTCTTCAGAAGATAAAATGACAGTCTTAAGTTGCTGCACAGCTTTGATTTGTTTTTCTTCCTCACCAGTAAGGAAATTGCTCACCCCTGCACGTGCAACAGAGTCCGCTTGTTCGACACTGTTACCTGTTTTTTCTGCAGCCTCTTCATAGAGAGCTGCCGATTCTGCAAACTGTCCTTCATTTCTCTTCTCTTCCGCTTGAGTTCGCAAAACTTCTTGTTCAAATGGTTTTTGTAAATCATTAAGACTCACATGTTTAATATCAAGAAACTCAGATTCTGTTGGTTGGCTTGATATATACCACCAATACACAATTCCTCCTATTACCACACAAGCTATCCCTACTACTAATAGTGATGCTGTTGTAAATGAAAATTTATTACCATTAACACTGTTATTCACTGCAAAATCAACAACTTGTTCAGGAGCTTGTGGTTGAGGATGGGTATCTATACTAGGTGCGCCTTCTGTAATTTGGTCTGAAACACTGTGTATATTTTCATTATTATTTTTTTGTTCGTCCATAAATATGTACTGAAGTATTTAATTTTAATTATACGTTAGATACATTCTCTCACAGATACTGTGACTACGTAAGTCCCTGTGTCGAAGATCTGTTGAAACATATTGACAATTCTTTGTAAACTGTACATATTAAGTGTGGTTTATAATTGAAAATATGGGAGTTACCGAAAATGAAACAATCACTCTTATGGTGTATTGTGTTGGTGATTTTAACCATCACAACACCGCAAACAAGCTTTGCCACCTCAAATGCCATCAAGACGGCAGAAGTGGTCTGCCCTGCCGAAACCCTTAAAGGTGAGGGGAGGTGGGAGAATGGGGCTTACGGCGGCTCGTGGGAAGTCACCCTTCGTTGTATGAACGGCTCACTCGTGGGGGAAGTCATTGTCGGAAGCTCGAATAGCTGCGACAGCTTTAAGGCTGAAGGGCAGATAAAGGGTGACGTTGTCCGTTTTCATAATACGGAATCCTCATGCGGATCGTGGAATGTTTCAATTCCACTCAAAAAAGGTTCTTTTGGTTTCTCCCCTGATTCAGGAAGATATCCGGGTGTTGAAATCATTGGTTGGAAATGGAAAAGTGGTCTATGACTACCATTTTCGACAAAGAAAAAGAAGGTTGGCGCCTAGCGCCAACCTTTTCTTTATGAAAAAACAATTATTTACTAATGATACCCGTCATCACCATCATCGTCACCGTCTCCTTGTGGTGGTGGGTACGCCCCTTGATAATATGCCTGGCTATAGTATGAACTTTGACTATAAGGAGTCTCTGCAGAAGTTCTTTTGATTATATACCCGTCGTTATCTTTTTTATTAGATACTAAAAAACCAGCCGCAACCACCAATCCAAGGGTGACTGAGTACGATAAAATCCTGATTATTTTCTTTATATACTGGTTCATAAAGTATGACTGTGTTTTTTAATTGTACACTACATCAACAAATCTTGTCTACCAAAACAACATATTAATCCCGAACAAGCGGTAATACTATGAATTTTATGAACAAAAAAAGTATCACTCCCATCCACACAACCCACCACAGTGCCACAAGTTCTGATGCAAATGGCAATAGTAGATTTTGAAGTGGGTACAGGGAGACTGGTTCGTTTCCATTAAGTCCCTGTAATACTATAAAGTTTAATGATGTTTCTAATTCTTCCATAGATTTTATCGATAAATATTTTTTACTGGATAACCGATTATTTCAGCACCCTCCTTTGGAGTTTTAATCCATTCATTATGCTGCAAGGCCTTATATTCCAAGTCACACGCATTCTGTTCATCCACAATTCTATAAAATGGTCCGCCATTAATAGAGTGGTCAAAAACTATTTCCACATGGTCAATATTGTCCTCGGAACGTTTACATATCTGCTGTACAGAAAACCAAAGTTTATATGGGTCACAACGATGTCGAGATAGAGAACTCTCTCTATTAAAACTGTATACTTCCCCTTCCTTATCATAGATACTAACGAGTGACTTACATTGATGGTTTGCCTCAAACATATATAGACCGTACTTATTCCCCTCTAATGTAATTTTTTCATCTCCAGGTATAACCACAGAAGAGAGTTGTAATATAAACAACACGGCCACTAAACTCCAACCTGCGATAGCTTTTTTATTAAGTGGAACCTTCTGATGTGTATACATTGGTCCAAATAAGATGAGGAGTGTCGGAAGGACTATGGCCGGATAGTGGAACTGAACTATTGTTCCTGAATATAAATGAAATGTTACAAAGAAAAATAATGCCGTTCTTTGCAAAACCTTATTTGAACTCAAGAGGAACCACGAACCTATAACTTGCATGAAGATAACCATATTTGTCCAAAATGGTATTGTGCCATCGGGGAAAATTGGCAATCCTGTTTTTAGCGCACTAAAATATGTACCCAAGACCCACCCTTCGTGGAATTTTATCGTAGATGCTAAAAAGTAAAACAGTACGAGCGTTAACTTTAAGAAAAATATCTTAAGGGGCAGAAAAAGTAACACGAATGCAAACACTAAGTGATAATAATCATAATTTCCTGCCATCCCATACGTTAGAACTAGCATGACTAAAGCTTTCCACAAAAAAAGTACGGTTGTAAGAAGGTGGGCCAACACCCAGTCTCGCCTCCACATTAAATAGGTAATAAGGACCATAGCTCCAAAAATAGCCATGTAAAAAATTGTTTGTGAATACCCATACGGTAATGCACTTAAAAAATACCACTCACCACAACCTTGAAACCATGGCCAACAAACATAATCGTTGTTTAAAAATGCTTCAGTAGTAATCCCACTGCTCCCAATCCATGACTGAAATGTTATAAAAAATGAAAATAATGTTGCACCAAATACCCATTGAAGCAAACTTGATTCCTCTATTTCCTTTATTGAGAATATTTTTCTATATAGTGCAAAAAACCTTTGTTCAAAACTAGCAGTAAAAATTTGATTTCGTATAAGTTCTTTTTGATTTTTAAACATAAATATTACATCTATATATATAGATCTGTTACAGAAAAACCGTTCTGTGCAAGAAAGATACTGTTTCTGCCCTGCCATGCTTCAACATCAAGCACATTTCCATTTGATAAAAATTCAGGAACTTTCTTTGCCACTAATATTGTATGACTATTCTTAGACGCATTTGAAGTAAATATCTTATCGTGTATGTCCTTTAAACTATACTTCATATACAAAATAGTATATCAGACTACTTGTATACTGATAGTAGGTAAAATAATACTAATGTATACGTAAAAACTGCCATCTATCAGTAAAATTGAATATCCATAATTTAAGTGATACTATTATTATTGTTATATTTAGCTTTCTTAAAACTTAGATTATGGAAAATAAGCAGGATTTACTTAAAAAAATTATAGAAAATAAGGTTTTAGTAAGTAAAGAAAATGAACAGATAATTTCAAGCGCCCAAACAGAAAGTTTGTGGTTATTTGACTTTAGGAGGATCTTTCTAGACCCATATCATATCGACCTTATAGCAGAAATATTTTGGGATACATATAAAGATAAACGCCCATTCCAAGTATGTGGACTTGAGGTCGCTGCTATACCATTAGTGACTGCTATTGTCATGAAAAGTGTACAAAAAGGGAAACCTGTAAATGGTTTCTTTATACGCAAGTCTCGAAAAAAAGATGGTCTAATGAGGATGTTTGAGGGCACAGTTACCGACGAAAATATAATTATCGTTGATGACCTTATAAATAGTGGTAAATCTGTAATGCGTCAACTTGCGGCAATTGATGCTATTGGGAAAAAAGTTTCGGATGTGTTTACTATAATGCACTTCAGGGAACTGGAATATTATTATTTCCTTAAGGAACGAGATATCACTCTACATTCTATATTCCCCATAACAACATTCAATATTGACTTCAAAAAATATACTCCTAAAAAATTTCTAGGGGATATATTTAAAACAGAGTGGTACTTTAAAAGTAATAAACCTAGTTACTTTTATGTTGTTCAAAAATCAACCCCCGCATTTGATTTAGAAAAAATATATTTTGGGAGCGACAGTGGAAATTTCTGGGCACTCAACCAAAAAGACGGTTCAGTTGCATGGAAGTATAAAGTAGGATTTCATCCAAAAGGTAAAAGTATATTTTCTGCCCCAGCAATACATAAAAATACTGTCTTTTTTGGGTCTTATGATGGTAACGTCTATGCGCTTGATACTCAGACTGGTGTGAAGAAATGGGTGTTTATGGAAGCGGACTGGGTAGGGTCATCTCCTGCACTGGCTCCTGACATCAAAACACTATTTATTGGACTTGAATTTGGGCTTATTAATAAAAGAGGGGGTATTGTGGCCCTTGATTTAGAAACAGGTGAGAAAAAATGGGAGCATATTACCTCTCAATACACACATTGTTCTCCTGCATATTTTGCACCGGAAAAAATTGTAGTAATTGGTAGTAATGACTCAACAGTGTATGCCTATAGTGCTAAAGGAGGAAAACTCCTCTGGAAACTACAAACTCATGGAGAAATTAAAGCCTCATTCGCATTTGATGAAAAGAGAAAGACGGTAATATTTGGATCTTTTGATGGGCGTCTTTATATTGTTGATATAAAGACAGGGAAAATTATTCACACACACCAAGCCGAGTTTGGAATTTATTCAACCCCAACAGTTTATAAAGACAACGTATATTTCACATCACTTGATAAACGCCTCTATAGCATTAATCTGAAAACCAATGCACTTAACTGGTTCTTCGAAGCAAAAGGAAGAATTTTTTCCTCTCCTACAGTTATAAATGAAAAGTTATATATAGGGTCAAACGACGGGAGGCTCTACGAACTCGATCCTGGTACAGGGGAGGAGTTAGGTTTCCTGCAAGTATCTGAACGCATAACAAATAAAGTTGTTTACAATGAAGAAAACAAAAAGTTCTTCCTATTAACATTTGCAAATGAAGTATATTGCCTTACTAGGAACAAGGAGTAATGTATTACATTTTTATATACCCTTTCTTAGAACTCTTGAAAGACTGGGACTAGTTTTATTGTAACGTTTTGAGATACTGACCCAGCGTCAGTGATACAGGTAAGTGTGTATATAGTCTCCTCCACAATTGGACTTGTGGTCTGGGTACCTGAAGTTCCACTCCAAGAGTCTGTAATAAGTAAACTGTTCTCTGACACCGAACAGCTATTTACACTTGTAGCTGTCCACGTAACCGATGAAGTACTTCCAGACTGTAATAGTGCTGGAGTAGCACTAATAGAAAGTTCTGGATTAAGTACCGTCATAGTTATTGATCCCTGGCCACCATTTGAACATATGATTGTATATGTCGTGTCACTAGTTGGTGTCACATCCACTGAACCTGACGTTGCGCCGCCTGTGGAAAAGTTTACTCCGGCACTTGAAGAAGAACTGACACAAGTCCACGAGAGTGTTGCTGAGCTTCCTGAGTTTACTAAGTTTGACCCAGAAAATGAAGGTGGTGTACAAAGGTCGCTGGAATGGGGTGACCCACAAGACGCTGGAATTACTGAACCGCCACTATCCCCTGATGGAGAAACAGAAGAAATTCCCAACTCAATAGAATTAATGTTATTTGTAGAAAAAAGGCTACTCTCATAAATAACAAAAGGAGTTATTAGAACAAATAAAATAACTAAACTTAATGCGATTTTCTTTGTATTTAAATTATTCATATCTATGTATTAATTATTATACCACTAATTTAACTCCGTTTAGATACTAATTATAAACAAGAATTACCGTAATACCAATGGATTCTCTATTCTGAGTAGTCTGACGCCCGATTGGAACCTGGTTCCTCTACGACAGTATCTACCACCACTTCCCTACCTAAAATGTAATCAAGAGCAGTTTTAATAGTCTTTTTGTTTCGAGCACCAATAATGAGAGAGCGACGTTCTCCATCTGGCCAAATGATAACCATAGATGGGGTATATGTGATCTCTGCGGCAAATGCCTCTCTATTTTGACCTTCAACCAACCCAGCATAGTACCCACCCTCAACACATGTATTAAATGCTTCTTCGTCAACACCAAATTGTCCGACTATACTTGGAAGAGTACTTAAATCAAGCGAGTCATTAGACCCTGTAACCCTGTATATGTTATCAAGAAACAACCAAAATGCTCCTTCACCGCCAATTGAAGCAGCGCATTCTGATGCCTCAGCTTCTTTTCGTGATTTTGTAAACCTATGATCAAGAGTATGGTGTCTATATATCCACGCAACGTCGCCGTCATAGTAATTTATAAGATACTTCATATTTGAGTAATTTTTCTTACAGAATGGGCACTCTGTATCCGAATACTCAATCACCTTAACTTGGGCATCTTTACTGCCCCAGATGTGGTCAGCCTCTGTGACCTCAGGAACAGTGTAAATAGATTCGGGTGGGTTAAGAAGTACCTTAGCGTGAATGAAAGGAGGTTGAGCAAAAGAGCTAAAAGAGTCAGAAGCTCTAAAAACAACTAGCCCAACTAAAGCACCTAAAAATACTACGAGAATGATTTTCTTAAAATTTCTTTGAAGCATGTATTTACTATTACTTAAAATAATAACACAAAATATCCTTAATAACTCAATGTAATGCTTTTAAATGATGAATAAATATATTACACATTTACAAAATATGAACGACTTGACACCCTTGTTTAAAAATGCTATTATTAAGTTAGATAAGAAAAGTGTTCTGTCCTCAATAACCCATCAACGACTACTGAAAAAAGGAGGCTGCCATGTATATGGTATCGAAAATAACCCTGTTTGCCCTACTTGCCCTAATCATTTCTTTCGCGACTTCAAACCCAAGCCTGGCCGGTTCGGACTTGGTTGCTTCCGGCGAGACAGGTTCAACATTCTTCTTCCAGGACTGGAGGCGGGATCGTATGGTTCAACTCGGCGACAATCGGGGAAATTTCTCCGACGTCAAGGGGTTCGTTGAAGGAATCAAGCTCGTTACCGGAAAGCAGCAGGACGACTTCCTATACTTCGAGGGCGATACCTTCAAACGAAAGTTTGCCCTCGAAAAAGCGTCGTCGAATGCGAAAATCCAGGTCAAGATGCTGAGTCTCGCCAAACCCGGCGGAAAATACGAGTGTCCAGCCACACTTCACGTCAACGACACGAAGTTCAATCTTCGAGACGCCGATAATGTCGGCTCTGGAAAGATGACCGTCTTCTCGGCTGACATCATGCTTCTTAAAGGCGAAAACACCATCAAGATCGTCGAAGGGCGGTGTGAACCTGGGAACGGATTGAATGAGTCCGTACTTGTTGAAGGGAAGATTTCCTTCTAAAAACAAGGCGACTAATCTCAAAACTAAAAACGCGCGGAGTAACCATTCCGCGTGTTTCATTTTTTATTTATTGCTTTATAAATTCCAACCAAGCTTAGTGTTAAGTAATTCCTTAAAACTTAAATCTATATCTGCTAATGTTTCTATATTTCCACGAGGTCCATCAATATCATCTTTTGCATTCTTTAAGAATTTAAAGAAGTCAGGACTCTTATTACTTTCTACAGTAAATTCTCCATCCCCATAAAAAATACTCAATG
>JABMNX010000021.1 GCA_013204405.1 Candidatus Kaiserbacteria bacterium
CCACATGATCCACCGCTTGTGCGAGCCCCCGTCTATTCCTTTTAGTTTTAGCCTTGCGGCCGTACTACCCAGGCGGATTGTTTAACGCGTTAGCTTCGCCTCTCAGAGGGTCGATACTCCGAAAAACCAACAATCATCGTTTAGGGCGTGGACTACTGGGGTATCTAATCCCATTCGCTACCCACGCTTTCGTGTCTCAGTGTCAGGAATGTGCCAGTCTACTGCCTTCGCTTTCGGTGTTCCCCATGATATCAACGGATTTCACCCCTACACCATGAGTTCCATAGACCCCTCACATCCTCTAGTTATGCCGTTTCCCCCGCATTCCTCAGGTTGAGCCCGAGTCTTTAACGAGAGACTAACATTACCACCTACACACCCTTTACGCCCAATAAATCCGGGTAACGCTTGGGGTACTCGTATTACCGCTCCTGCTGGCACGAGTTTAGGAACCCCTTATTCCTAGAGTAACGTCAATAAACTTCCTCCTCTAGAAAAGGTGTTTACGCCCCAAGGGGCTTCATCCACCACGCGGTGTCGCTCCGTCAGGCTTTGGCCCATTGCGGAAGATTCTCGACTGCGGCCTCCCGTAGGAGTATGGACCGTGTCTCAGTTCCATCGGTGGGGGTCAGGCTCTCACCTCCCCTAAGCGTCGTAGCCTTGGTAGTCCATTACACTACCAACAAGCTGATACTCCGCAGGCCATTCCCAAAGCGATAAATCTTTACTCCGAAGAGACTATCGAGAATTATTCCGGATTTCTCCGGGTTATGCTCGACTCTGGGGGATGTACCTACGTGTTACTACCTCGTCTGCCATGCAACTAAATGCATTCGACTTGCATGCCTTATCCACACCGCCAGCGTTCACCCTGAGCTAGGATCAAACTCTAAATGTTAACGTGCCTTACAGCACATCCTAAGATGAACGAAACAAAAGAAAACATACTAATCTTTTCTTTTATATTCTGACTTACTTTTTGTAACTCCTTCCTAAAAAGAGTTACACTACTTTTTTCCTGAATTTATTGTTGCGAATGTAGCCTTGAAATGACTACATTCTCATAAACGAGCTACGTAACCCTTGTGGAAGAGTTACGATTTATGCTCGCACAAGCTATTTAATTATCAAAGTTCTCACTCACCCTTTGTGAGTAATCAAAAACTGCCAAAAGCAGTTGAGAACACAGTATATACCCCGGTACTTATAGAGTCAAGAAAAAGCCTAAACCCACAATTCGTGGAGCGAATTGTGGGTTTTATGAGTTGTTTTTAATTCCCTATTTCTTCACCCCTGACCACGTAACAAGAAGTGGTGTTGCTAAGGCTATTGAAGAATATGTTCCAGCGACGACTCCTGTGAGGAGTACGAGGGCGAAATCTTGTGTTGCAGGCGCCCCGAGGAAAAAGAGTGTAAGAAGTACAAAAATTGTCGTAAGCGATGTGTTTATCGACCGAGCATACGTCTGAGAAAGGCTCTTCCCTACTGTGAGCTCGAAGTCTTCTTTTCGTTTTAGTTCACTATTGATTCGCAGATTTTCACGAACTCGGTCAAAGACTACAATCGTGTCATTTACTGAATATCCTAAGATTGCCAGAAGTGCCATTACAAAAAGTACATTTATTTCTGATTCAAATAAAAATCCAAGTACCGCAAAGACTCCGATTGGAATAAGTACATCGTGAAGGAGTGCAAGAACTGCAATGAGTCCATACTTCCATGATGACACCGGCTCTGAGACTTTTCTAAACACAAATGCGATAAAAAACACAATCGCTATAATGACGATTACGATGGCAGCAAATGCTTTATTCTTTAACTCGTTTCCAATAACTGGACCAACTGTATTGAGTCGCTCTTGATGAACAGTGAATTCTCCATTAAGTGAGAGTGCTTCAAGCACATTAACTCGAGCTTGTTCAGAAAGCTCTTGTGTTCGTAAAATAAAGCCCTCCTCCCCAACACTGCGAAGTGAAAACCCACCGATAGAAAGATTCGATACACGGCTTTCAAGCGCTTCTTTATTTGGCACATCTCCTTCATACGAGACCTCAAGAATAGAACCGCCTGTAAAATCAATACCAAAGTTGAGTCCAAAAAAACCAATACTAAAAATTGACGCCGCAATTAAAAGAGCGGTAAATGTATAAAATATTTTTCTGTATTTGACGATTAACATGATGGTTTAAAAATATCCTCCACTACCAAAAAATAGTCGAGTAAGTCGTCGATTTGAATACTCTCCTAAGGAGCGAATAAATGTTCGCGTAACCACTACTGCAGTAATCATACTTACTAATACCCCAATACCAAACGTAAGTGCAAACCCTTGCACGAGTGATGTTCCAAACCAGAAGAGAATAATTGCAGTGATAATACTTGAGATGTTTCCGTCTCTGATTGAAAGCCATGCGCGAGAGAACCCTTCCTCTGTTGCATCTTTTGTATTTTTTCCTTCTCTAAGTTCTTCCTTCATGCGCTCAAAAATAAGAACATTTGCGTCGACAGCAAGACCAATTGAAAGTATGAATCCAGCAACTCCTGCAGCAGTGAGTGTTACTGGAATAAGCTTAAAAAGCATAAGCATAACTGCGACATATATACTGAGCGAAACCACTGCTACAATTCCTGGGACTCGATACCAAAAAATTAGAAAAACAGCGACCACAAGAAGACCAAGTAATCCAGCTACGATACCCTGTGCGAGAGCTGAAGCTCCTAAGGACGCACCTATGGTCTGGGTGCTTAATAATTCTATAGGAAGAGGGAGTGCTCCAAAATTTAAATCCTTTACGAGCTCACGAGCCTCGTCTGGCGCAAAGTTTCCAGAGATTACTGCAGTGCCATCAGGAATCTCTTCGTTTATCACCGGATTTGAAATCAATGCCCCATCAAGAAAAATACCCATCGGTTCACCTACATGTTCACGTGTAATTTGAGCAAAAAGTTCTGACCCCTCTTTATTAAAGTCTACAACGACAACCGCCTCGTTTGAAAGACCTGTGTTTGAACCCCCGAACTGAAGTGTTGCTTTCTCAAGGAGTGCTCCTGTGAGTCCTGTGTCAACATACGAGGCGTTCAGATTAAGGTTTCCTTCAGCATCAACATCCCCCGCCTCTGTTTGGAAAAGTTTAAACTCAAGAATCGGCGTCCTTCCAATAAGATTAATAGCCTCTTGTGTGTCAGTGACTCCAGGAAGCTCAACAATAAGTCGCTCTTCTTTTACTTCTGAAAATATTCCACTCTTCTCGGTCTGTACAATTGGTTCCGAAACTCCAAAGAGGTTCACTCGTCGTTCAATAACATCGCGAAGTGCAGACATAGAATTTCCAACCTCCCCTGGTGTAACTCCTGACGTATCAGCCCGGTACACAAGATGTGTACCACCGGCGAGATCAAGCCCAAATTTAAAAGGAAAATGTGAAGAGTCTATTCGCTCTGAGTTAAATACAAAATAACCAGTCAAGAGACCTGCAATAAGAATTATAGTGGCTAACAGCCGTACCTTTAACATATTGCGGAATTATAGAGGTTTTACGGGTTAAGAGCAACAATCAGGGTTTTATAAGAAAAAAACCGGACTTTTTAGTGACCGGCCACAGACAGAGTCTGTTAGTTCTTAATTTTAGACTATATTTATTTTAGTACCACAACTTGGCGGCATAATCATAAGCAACCAATATAACCACCACGAACTCATAAAGGTAGTGAGGCCAATAATTACTTAAGTGGGATGAGCTCAAGAAAGATTTTTTACTAACTTGTTTATTTAGCATTTTAGTTCCCCTAAAATATCTTGGGTTAATTATAAACCATCACTGTCTAAGTAAAGACTTTATTACATTTATACTAAATTATCAAGATGTTATCTACCGCCTCGATTCTTCGGGGACGAATTCTTCGTACCGTCCCTTAGTTGAGTAAAATGCCTCTTTAGAACCAGATGAGTATGTGAAATCGTACTGCTTTGTTATACGACTGCCATCTACAAGAATTGGATATGAGTAAAACTTCCACCCTCCCTCTGAGGTTGGTACTCGCCCACGTGTGACGTGCCAAAAGAAAAAAAATGCAAGACGCACCATCCATGGGAAAATTGGCAAAACTCTTTTACCAACTGCGTGTGCCATATCTTTTGAATATACCGGCTCCCCTGGCGGACTAATGTTGAATACCTCATACTCGCCACTTAAATCATTAAATGCAAAAAGTCCTACGATGTCAGTAACATCATCTTCGTGAATAAATTGTCGTACCCATCCCTTTGTTGCGGGCACAAATGAAACCATAAGTGAAATAACCCTATGAATGATGGACTCCTTGAGTTGCCCTGAAAGTGCAGACTGAAGACCAAACCGTATGCGCATAAAGCGCCCACGTGGCCCCGTGATTGCTGCGGGACGTACTATGAATATTTGAGGCGTGTTCTTATTGCTTGATTTTGTATCGACAAATTTTTTATGAAGATGTTCTTCTACTACCTTTTTCTCTACACCGTACAGATACTCACTTTCTATAAATGGTTCTTCTTCTTTGAAATAGTGTTCAAATGTATTTTTCGACGAAGCACCATATGAAGAGACTGTTGAGAAATAAATCAACTTCTTAACTGAAGGTGTGGAGAATGCAAAATCAAAAACAGCGTCGGACCCTTCCACATTCCACTTCCACTGAAGCTTTTTTTGTCCATACATCTCTCGAATCTGCCATGCAGTATGTACGACTACATCTGGATTGTGTTTTGAAACCTCTCCTTGCCACGTACCGTCTGAAGTATTTGCAGAAACCCACGTAATCTTACTGTTTTCTTTAAAAGCTTCGGGCTGTGGTTCTTTATCAAGCGCAATGATTTTTTCTACGTCACCACGCTGCGAAAACTGTTCGCACAACATTGCGCCAACATACCCTGCTCCACCTACGATGAATACTGTCTTTCTGTTCATAATTTTAGCTTCCAAATTTGGACAACACTGTTTTTATTGTCCGAAGTGTAATTTCTATATCAAGTAAAAACGACCGATTTTTAATGTAGTATACATCATACATAAGGCGAGTCTTGGTATCTACAACTGACTGGGGGCTTACTTGGTTCCCTTTTCCGTAGTCTTGTTTAATTTGAGCCCAACCGGTGAGTCCCGGCTTAATTACGTTACGCACATTATAGTACTCGATTTCCTCAGAAAGCCTCTGGTTAAGACCGAGTATATCAGGACGTGGCCCAACAAAAGAAAGGTCTCCCCGCAGAATATTCCACAGTTGAGGTAACTCATCAATCCGTGTTTTTCGAATAAAGTGACCGACGGTTGTTATTTTATTGTCGGTTTCCCCCACCCACACACCATCCTCACTTCGATTCATGCTTCTAAACTTGTACGAATTAAATACTGTATTATTCTTTCCTACGCGCTTTTGGGTAATAAATACCGGACCTCTATCCTCTACCTTAATAGCTATGTACACAAATGGGTACACAACAAGTGAGATAAGTCCGAAGACGCTACCTATGATTATGTCCATCGTTCGTTTAAGTACATCGTATACAACCTTTGGACTTGCTGATACGTTCTCTAGAATCCAATTCTTTTTTAGTGCTGAGAATGGAATTCTATCAAAAATATCTTCGTACATTTTATGAATATCGATAAAAGTTACTGCGGTCTCAAGAAATGTGAGACTATACAGTGTGGTGAGAAGTCCCTCCATTTTTCGACTCTTAATATCTGCAACAATAACACTGGCCTCTTCAGAACTTATTGCGTCAACTACCTCCTTATGTAAGACTTCAAAATCTATATCTTTATCAACTTCTGCGACAAGTGTGAATTCGAGGTTGTATCGGGGGTTATCATTAACCTCTCCAACTAATTCACGCACCTCTTCACTGTGCCCAATAAGTACTGTTTTCTGTTTTTTTCGGAAACCTGCCTTAGGAAATATAAACACACGCCACACCAATACAAGAAGTGATGAAATAATAAGATAGAGGATAAGGTTAGTTTTCGGGGCAATGTTGAAATATGGGATAAAGAAAAAGAATAATGCTGCAAAAGTAATATTAACCGCTTGAGCATTCAATATTATTGAAGAGAGACGACTACGTAGAAGTGTTGTGTGTTTATCGTATAAACCAGCAATAAAATACACAACTATCCACAATACAAAAAGAAACGAAAAAGGAACGATGTGGTTATATAAGAGAGTGCTATCAGGGACTTTCGCATATCGTACAAAAAGCGTTATCCATAACGCACTTAAAAAAAGAAATATGTCTCCCACGAGAAGAATGAGGGATTCTTGTTTGCTTGCTATAGTCATTGTATGATGATTGTATATAGGCTGAAAGAAGCTATATTAGCTCCTCCCCACAAGAGTACTTCAACTTTCATATTCCTTTCAGTCATTGAAAGTTTGGTCGCGACTCGAAAATATGAAGCTCCGCTTCCACATTTCACTCGTTCTACGTCGCTAATAGTACAACAAAAAATAAATCTGGCAAGTTACATACTTGGTATGAAAAAAAAGAAAATACTATTCATAATAACTAAATCTAACTTTGGAGGAGCACAACGATATGTGTATGACATAGCTCGTTCCCTATCCCCCGATGCATTTGATGTTGTTGTAGCGTTTGGTGGCGAAGGGTTGCTCAAAGATAAGCTCGCTCACGCTAAAATTCGCACAGTCCCAATCGAAGACCTTGAGCGTGATATAAATATTTTTAACGAAATTGACGTATTCTTTCAATTATTAAAACTATACCGGGTAGAAAAACCAGACATTGTACATTTAAACAGCTCAAAAATCGGAGGTATTGGTGCGCTCGCCGGACGTATTGCACAGGTTCCTCTCATCATTTTCACTGCACATGGATGGGCATTCAACGAAGAACGGTCGTGGGGAGCACGTAAGATAATCGCTTTCCTATACTGGATTACTCTTATAC
>JABMNX010000022.1 GCA_013204405.1 Candidatus Kaiserbacteria bacterium
ACATTATTCGTCGAGTAGTCATACACAAATCCTGATGTTTCAATTGCAAGACCGCCGGCGAGTGTTGATGTCGCAGTAGAAGAAGTGGCGACAAAATACGAGGCATCTACATATGATGAGAATATAGAATCAAGTCCATATAGTGTTGCTGACAGAGTGGAAGACGCTGTTGAAATGAAGCCGTTGGTGAACCCTATTGTCGTTGAGGTTGAGTTACCGTAACTTGTCGGTGTCCATGCGAATGCTGATGATGCCCCTGCACCCCCTACACATGTCCCGTTTATTGCAAAACAACCGGCAGCGATATCAATACCGTTTGAAGCTGTAGTGGTTGCCGATGATAACACAACAGCATCAGTAAAGGTTCCGCCAGAGAGGAGCATGTAGTTTGACGCCGTGATGCCGTCAGGAATGTGCGCGTCCGTGAGACCTGAGAAAGTACCCGTTACAGTGGTGTTGTTGAGAGTAGCATTACCAAGCTTATCTATGTTGTTTGTTTGGGCAATAACATTGTAGTTGTTGGCAATACTATGCGGGGTGTTCACTGACGTAACATTGTAAATCGCTGAGGCTAGTTTGTTATTAAGTTGTTCTAATTTTTCAGTTACCTGTTCTTCCGTAATTCCACCTTTAACAAGAATCTCCTTTGTTTCTATGATTCGCTCTATAACAGGTTGGTTTATAACAGTTCGCTCCGTGTCCGACCCATCTTCATAAGTTACAGCAACCTCATTTGCCCCGAATTCAAGCCACGCAACCGCCTTGAGGCGGATATTTTCAATCACACGCCCAAAGAAATCGGGAATGCTGGGGATATTAATTGTTGCTAAATTATTAGCGATTTTTGTTTTAAAATTTTGAATTGTAAATTGTTTTTCTAAATCTATATCTCTATAGACTAAAGCAGCAACCGTATCTCCTGTTCCATTAATAATAGAAATGTATGACGAAAGTCCGTTGTCGATAATTTGGTCAACGCTTAAAATCACATTTGCAGTTTCACGATAAATATTTTCATATGTAAATATTTCCTTGAGAGGGTTTTTTTCATTATTTCTGGAATCCTCACTTGTAATTTTAAATACAGACGCAATCATTTTTTGCGAAGATGTATCTACCCCTTCACGAACTCCATTTTTAAAATTATTAATATTTTCATATACTGACGCTACGTGAGTAGTGATATAAAAGTTTGCAGTTTTAAACGCAGAATGAATATATGAAGAATCTTTTACTAGATACGTTCCAAAGACTAATGTTACTGAAATGACGACAGCAAAAATTTCTCGAGCAAGATGTTTGGGAAACGTAATCTCTGGTATTCCAAATCGAGTAATCTCTTCTATTTCTTTTTCTGCGAGAATGCTTTGATAAGCCTGTTTACGTTCTTTAGATAAATCTTTACAAATATCATTTTTTCTATCTTCCTGCACATTTAAAAATTCCTGAAAAGACTCAGCCTCAATAAACCAAACTCTTCCTATTTTCTTACCAGGAACTTTTCCGTCTCGACACAAACGTGAGACGTAGTCGTGAGTATAGCCAGAAAAATCTCCAGCTTCTTTACAAGAGAAATATTTTATATTATTTAAAAAGACACCGTCTGACATAATTGTGATCGCTAACACGAATTAACTATATTCTACAATACTTTCTTAAGGACATGTCTCTTTACCTGTGGAGAAGTCCATTAGAAATGTCCTTTAAAATTTAAAAAAAATAATAAAAATTTAAAATCTATTAAGAAAAGAGAAAATTTCTTTAAAAAATAAAAAAACACCGCCTCGTTTCTCCGAGATAGTGTTTTTAACACTAAAGATATAGTTAGTCTGCCTTGTACTCTATTGTATCTTCAAAGAAACTATTAAAAGTCCTTATGATTGTCTCCAATAACGTAGTCTCCGAAGTTAAAGTAATTACTTCTGCTTTTAATATACCTCTGTGTGGTATCTTAAGTGAGTAAACAGCCTCTACTATACCTGTGTTAGAACTAAACACCGAAGTACTAGGAACAAAGGTAACTATTGAAGCGAGGAGTAACATAACAACCCCTAATGAAGCCATCTTAATTAGAGAAAGTGGTGATTTCAGAGTCAAACTATACTCATCTAGCTTCTTAGGCTTTAAAATGTCACTTGTAGCTCTCTTTGACTCTATGTGTTCCTTAATTTTTTGTCTTTGTTGCGTGACCACTCTTCTATCTGGGGCATTCTTCGTCTCCTCTGCTACTATTTGATGCAACACAGACTCTCTAGAACGTTTTGGTATAGGAACAAGAGGTGTATCATCAAAAGAATATACAGCACTTAAAAAAGACGGATAATAATATTCGTTCTTTTCTGTTCCTTCTTTGTATGACCTATTATTAAAAGTTTTAAATTCTTCATTTGGCGAGATTCTTACATCAGCACTAGTCTTATTTTCTTTAACTTTCTGTTTTACCCTTTGTAATTCCTTTAATTGTATAGGGATTTCGTCTACATTTTTTTTGAATACAACAGTGTCTTTGAATGCTTTTTTTTGTGTTTCTATCTCTTCTGAATCCATAAGATTTTGTTTTTCAACTGATTCAGTTTTTATATTTTTTAGAACTACAGATTCTGGTATATACCATCCTCTCCCAACCTGTCGAGCCTCAATTTTCCCACCCCGACATAGCTGCCCTATATAATCTTGAGTATATCCCATAATCTTAGCAGCTCGTTTTGACGAGATATAATTCACACCATTTAATGTAATCTTATTTTTATTGTTTGAGGTATTGAGTAACTCGTTAGAATTATTTTGAGTGTTTGTTTTATTAGTTATACCGTCTACTTTCATACTCGATAAATCTTTAATAGAATCTATTCCTTTAGTAGCTCTATCTTTAGATAGTCCTGAAAATTCTTCTTCACTAACATACCAAACTCCACCAACACGCTCTGCCGAGATTTTTCCACCACGTGCAAGTTGCCCAATATAGTCTTGAGTGTATCCCATTACCTCTGCCGCTCGTTTTGACGAGATGTAGTTCTTTCCTTCAATAACTAAACTTTCCATATCTTTATTATACTCTGGCTAAACGATATAAAGATAGTAACACATGTGGATTAAAATAATAAAAACAATAAGTATTTCTAGTCGGCTTACTCTAGCACTCCTTATTTTCATAGTCATGATACTCCTTGAAAATATAGTCGCATAGGCGAACTAGCTTTGGTTTATATAGATTTAATAAGAAGTGTTTTTAGTAACTCTGGGTTTGCGGATCCTCTGCTTTTCTTCATTCCTTGGCCTATTAAAAACTGAAGGGCCATCTCTTTGCCTGATTTATATTCTTCTACAACTTCTCCATGTTCCGAGATAATTTCATCTATAAGACTCTGTAGTTTCTCTTTGTTGTTGTCTTGAAGGACTCCTTCTTTCTCTGCAATCTCTCTTGGATTACCTCCTTCTTTAAGTAATATAAAAAGTACGTCTTTCGCTCCACGGGAAGAGACCTCATTAGTGCTAATCATAGAAATTAGGTCTATAAAATTACTATCTAGCGGCATAGTCTTCTCGCCAATACGAGAAGTCGCACCTGCTACATCAGAAGCGATATAGTTAATAGCTAAGCTAAATTTTTCACTATCGTTCTTAAATGCTGGTATAACAAAGTCCTCTAGAAGACTTCTGTACCCTTCATTATTCATGAAGAGATCTGTATCTTGTTTTTTAATGTGTAACTCTTCGGTATATCGTCTTCTCTTATCCCAAGGAAGTTCTGGTAATTCTTTTACAAGAGCACTCTTTTCAAAATCTCGAATTTCCGAGATTTTTAATTTAGGGAGATCCGGGTCTGGCATATAACGATAATCGTGTGATTCTTCCTTAATTCTCTGAGAGAAAGTAATTTGCTTGCTTTCATCCCACCCTCTCGTCTCTTGAATTACCTTACCGCCATCTTCTAGTACTTTTGTCTGTCTTTCTATTTCATACTCGATAGCTTTTTCTACAACCTTAAATGAGTTAAGGTTCTTGACCTCTACTTTAGTCCCCCTTTTTTCGGTTGAGGTTACTGAAATATTTGCTTCAACACGCATCTCCCCTTTCTCCATGTTTGCATCACTTGCATTAAGATATCTTAGAAGTAGTTGTAACTCTCGTGCAAAGTTGCCCGCATCAATTGCGTTGGTAATTACTGGTTCTGTAACAAGTTCCATTAAAGGAATTCCTGCTCGGTTAAAATCAACTAAACTTTTCTCTCCAGTATCATGTGTAGAACGCGCAGTGTCTTCTTCTAAATGAATTCGAGTTAATGCAATTCCATTAAGACTTCCCCCAGAGATAAGTGGATATTTATACTGTGTAATTTGATACCCCTTAGGAAGGTCGGGATAAAAATAATTTTTTCTATCAAATTCTGTGAAGTCGGCTAACGTACCACCAAGAGCAAGTCCAACCTTAAGTACATTCTTAACCGCTTCCCTATTGATAACAGGAAGCGTCCCTGGATGCGCCATGCACACTGGACACACGTTTACATTAGGACGTTTTTCATCTGGGTCGTTCTTTGAGTTGCAGAACATCTTTGTTTTTGTCTTGAGCTCTGCATGAATCTCAAGACCTATGGTAGGTATATATTTCATTGCTAGGTACTATAGCAGATTTAAGACCCTCCTAAAAGAGGGTCTTAGCCAAGTCTACTTACGTGCTCTTTGTCTGTTTCTTTATGAATTTTTTAGTAGCTTTGTAAGTGTGTCAGAAAACTCCTTAACAAGAGAGTCATCCAAAATTGATATTGTAAGAATATTATCTTTAGTCTCTTTTGAGAGTCTTTTGTAAACCTCTTTTTGTTTATTCTCATCCACAAGATCACTCTTCGTAAGCACTAGTATCTCTTTTTTATCACCAAGTTCTTTATTGTATGAAATAAGTTCATTACGTATTATTCGGTAATCAGCAACTGGGTCAACACTCTCAAACGAAATACAGTGAACAAGTACCCTTGTGCGGGTAACGTGCTTAAGGAACTTATGTCCCAATCCCTTCCCTTCTGAAGCCCCTTCAATAATTCCTGGTATATCAGCAAGGATATATCCATAAAAATCTCCAAGATTAGGATCAAGTGTAGTAAATTGATAACCACCAACTTTAGCCCCTGCTTGGGTAACAGCATTAAGTAGACTTGATTTTCCAGCATTTGGAAGTCCAATGAATCCAGCGTCGGCAATAAGTGCTAGTTCTATATAAAAATCCGCTTCTTCACCCGGCTTTCCAGGAGTCCACTGTTTAGGAACTACATTTATTGAACTCTTGAAGTGTTCGTTACCAAGACCTCCATACCCACCAGCAACCATACGTTCTTCCTGTCCATCATTTAAAAGTTCAAAAGACTCACCGGTTGTTGTGTTTGTAATAATGGAACCAACAGGTAGGTTTATGTATAGATTTTCTCCATTCTTACCATGTTGACTCGATTTTCCACCTGCTCCTCCGTTTTCACCTACAAAACTATTGTTACCTCTGTATTTAGAAAGTACGTTAATATCACGAACAGCACGAGCGTACACACTAGCACCTCTTCCGCCATTGCCACCAGCAGGACCCCCGCGAGGGTTTCCACGCTGTTGTAGCCAACGTACAACACCGTCTCCTCCATTTCCAGCTTTGACTGATAATGTTATTTCGTCTATGAATTTCATACTGTTTGTTTTTGTATTCTACTCACTCACCACATTGGAGTCTACTTCTCACTACGTCGGGTATATATAAAATATATATCCTCCTCACCACAAGAGTACTTCAACTTTCATATTCCTTCCAGTCATTGAAAGTTTGGTCGCAGTTCGGATATATGAAAACAAAACTTTCATATATCCCTCACTCCCTACAGGAGCTGTACACCTTTAGGATATGTTATTTCGTATACTCATAACATATCTCTAAAGGTCTTGCGAAGCTTCAAGTGTTTGCTTCTCACTACGTCGGGTATAGTAATACATTAATGACATAAAGAAAAGCAGGAGTCCGGCTCCGCTAAATATAGAGAACATAGCGTAATCCCGTTCAATAAGAGCATATCCACTATACGCCCAAATAAATGAGAACGGGATGACACCTATAAATGTTGAAATAACATATTCTCCAAAACGAATCCTTCTTGTAAGACCTATCGCATAGCTAAGGATATCGACCGGAACAATGATACGAAGGAATACGAGCCATAAAAAGATATGCTTCTCAGGTATGTATTTTTCATACTTTTCAACCCGACTCAAGTCAACAAATCGACCGAGAAACGGTCTTGCCAAGTGTCTAGAAATAAAAAATGCAACCACTGCTCCTATAGTCCACCCAAACACGCCACATACTGCTGTAAGAAATGGGCCTATTATAATCGATGTTGTTGGAGCAAGAGGAAGTCCAGCAAAAGGAGCAAAAATTGTTGTTGTAATAACAATGAGTATATACATCATACCAACTGTTATTTTGCTATCTCCCAATAATCCTTCTACATATTCACGTGGTACATCAAAAAAAAGAGAAAGAGTTAATAAAACAACAAAAAAAATTAAGGTAGCGCTAACCAGTACTGCTGAGTTCCATTTACTCATAATGAGTTAATCGGTAAACTTCTCCGCAAGTGAATGGACCGCTGCGATTATAAGCGCACCCAGAAACGCAGGAATAAACCCTTCTACAGTGAATCCTTCTATAAATGTAGAAACGAACCAGAATAATCCCGCATTTATTACGAATGTGAAAAGTCCTAGCGTGAGGAGCGTTATAGGAAGAGTCAAAATTATTAAAATTGGCTTTAAAATCAGATTAACAAGTCCAAGTACAACAGCGACAATAAGTGCAATATAGAAACTTTCAACAGTAATGCCCGGTACATAGTTTGATACCAAGAGAAGTGTAAGTACTGTAAGAAGAAGTTTAGTGATCATTCCCATATTATAAATTTATTATACTTGATTAACCAGATATTTTTCTCCACTGGTCTTTAGTTTTTTTCTGATGATTCTCTGCCATAACAAGTTCATCATAGATTCCTTCTATTAAATCATATCCACGAGCTTCTTCAAGTGTTACCCACTCTGCCTTATCTAATTCTTCGTGCTGAAGGACGACTTCGCCACTTTTATAATCAGCAATAAATGAAAGGATTAATGATGGGTACTCTCCTACCATCATTGTAATACTGGTGAGATAATCGATATTTTCAATATCAAGCCCTACCTCTTCTTTAACTTCTCTACAAAGTGTCTTCTCTACAATATTATACCAATGATGTTTGGTGTCTTTTGGTAAATCTTGATAATCAGAAGGCTCTAGTCGTCCACCAGGAACAGTCCACATACCCGGAAATTTTTTCTTTGTTTGTGCCCGACGGATAATAAGAAATTTTTCATCTTTAACAATAATGGCTGTAATGGGTACTTCATGAAGAAACTTGTTTTTAGTCATATATACTTATGTGACAATGTTCCACACACCACTTTCAATTAATGGTTGGGCTTTTTTATATTTAACTTCCTTTGTCTCTTTCCCGTCTGTAATAGTTACCATATCATTCCTCCCAATCTTAGGTGTTTCTGATGTAAACTTTCGTGATGACTCTTTTTCATCACTACCTCCAATTAATTTTGCGCTCTCATGAACTTCTTTCATTTTCTGCTCTTCTTGTACAAATGCACCCACTCCTACGTTTGGTAATACATTTCGAACCTGGTGCCTATATGATTCCTCCATCTCACGGAACATATGAAGCCCCTCTTTTTTGTATTCGACAAGTGGATCACGTTGACCGTATGCCCGTAAATTTACACTCGAGCGCATGTAGTCCATCATCTCAAGGTGCTCTACCCAAAGCATATCAATGGTCTGAAGCAACATTCTACGTACCGTTTTAATGAATTCTTCTTCTCCGAGTCGTTCTCTCTTTTCCGACATAGTTTTAAGTGTCTTCGTATCACCGCCTGCAATATCATCCAGAACTGTTGCAACATCATCACGAGAGCCCATTAAAATGCCTCGTCTGCGGTTGTATATAGTCATTCGTTGCTGGTTGAGCACATCGTCATACTGAAGCACGTGCTTACGAGCATCAAAATGGAATCCCTCTATTTTTGTTTGAGCTGACTCAAGGGAACGAGTAATCATTTTATTTTCGATTGGCTGATCTTCTGGAATACCAAAACGTCCCATCATATTTTTAATCATATCCGACGCAAAGACACGCATAAGAGAATCCTCAAGTGAAACGAAAAACTGTGTTTCACCTGGGTCCCCTTGCCTACCTGAACGACCACGTAACTGGTTATCGATACGCCGGGCCTCATGGCGTTCAGTGCCGAGTACAAAAAGTCCTCCCAGTTGCTTAACTTCTTCTTGTTCCTCATCTGTTGAAGGGTTACCTCCTAACTTAATATCAACCCCTCGACCAGCCATGTTTGTGGCGATTGTCACGTTCCCCTTTTTACCAGCCTGAGCAATAATTTCCCCTTCATGTTCATGATTTTTTGCATTAAGGGTTTGGTGTGGTACTCCTTCTTTTTTTAAAAAAGCACTCAACAATTCATTCTTCTCAATCGAGACTGTACCAATCAAAACAGGTTGTCCTTTTTCGTTTAATTCTTTAATTTTTTTTGCAGTAGCTTTAAATTTACCAATTTCACTCTGGTAAATTAAATCATCTCTGTCTTCTCTTTTGGGGTCTACATTTGTAGGAATGGGCAACACTTCAAGTCCATACACTTTATAAAACTCTTCAGATGAAGTAAGAGCTGTCCCAGTCATTCCTGAGAGTTTGTTATAAAGTCTAAAGTAATTCTGGAATGTAATTGACGCGAATGTACGAGATTCCTTTTGAACCGTCACACCTTCAAGCGCTTCGATAGCTTGATGGAGTCCCTCTGACCAACGACGTCCTGGTTGAAGACGCCCTGTAAACTCATCAACAATAATTACCTCATCATCTTTTACTATATATTCTTTATTCTTTTCAAATAACGCCTTAGCACGAACAGCGGTCTCTAGGTGGTGAACGTATTTTATCCCCTTATCTGTGTAAATATTATCAATACCAAGTATTTTTTCTGCCTTCTCTATCCCATTATCAGTTAAAGAAATAGCTTTCTGTTTTTCATCGACAGTAAAGTCCTCGTCTTTATTAAGCTTTTTGGATATGTCTGCAAAGATCTCGTATAGATTTTCTGAGTCTGCAGTTGGTGCTGATATAATAAGGGGTGTTCGTGCTTCATCAATTAAAATAGAGTCTATCTCGTCCACGATAACAAAATTATGCTCACGCTGCCTGAGTGTTTCTTCTTCATATTCGATATTGTCGCGAAGATAATCAAACCCGAACTCATTGTTAGTCCCATACGTAATGTCGGCAGCATATGCTTCTCTTCGTGTACATGGACGTAAAAACTCATGCACAACCTTAAACGAACCGAGCTCATCACGTAGTTTGTCATCTTCTAAATCAGAGGTGTGTGCCAAATCATACAAAAAAGATTCATTTTGATTAATTACACCTACCGACAAACCAAGAAATGTGTAAATTTGACCCATCCACACTCCATCTCGTCTTGATAGATAATCATTAACAGTCACTACGTGTACCCCTTTTCCTGAGAGAGCATTTAAATACGCTGGGAGAGTTGCAACAAGCGTCTTCCCCTCTCCTGTCCTCATCTCAGCAATATTCCCTTTATGAAGAGTGATACCACCAAGTAATTGAACATCAAAGTGTCGCTGACTGAGGGTCCGCTTAGCAGCTTCCCGTACAACCCCAAATGCTTCTGGAAGTATATCGTCAAGAGACTCTCCTTCATTAATCCGCTTTTTAAAATCCTCAGTCTTTCTTTTTAATTCAATATCAGAAAGATTACTTAATGTGTCCTCTAATTCGTTAATTTTTACAACTAACGGATTAAGTCCTTTAAGTTTTGTTTTATGCTCATCTCCAAATAGTTTTTTGAACGAAATCATACGAAACCATAGTAGCATAAATGCAAAATCCCCCCTAGTTCAAGGTCACATTGACCGAATGGGAGGATTCTGCTAAAAATAGTCTGCAAAGAGACTACTATCGTTTTCGTCGACGGGTAGTCTTTTTTGCTGCTGCTTTTTTAGCTGGCTTTCGCTTAGCTGCTTTTCGCTTTGCAGGCTTCTTTGCTGCTTTTCGCTTTGCAGGCTTCTTTGCTGCTTTTCGCTTTGCAGGCTTCTTTGCTGCCTTAGGTTTTGCAGCCTTTCTTCGTTTTTTTACTGCCATGATGATGCATAAAGTTTATGTTAAATAATGCCGACCAAGTCTTCTCTCTTGTACAAAAGATTTTGTTGTAACGCGTTAGAGAAGTTACTTATATTATCGAATGCGCAGTGTGCAAACACAATTCATTATGAAAATTTTTTGTGGATAACTTTTTTATTTTATTTTTTAATTTAGTTAAATTAAAAAATAAAAAAGTTAAACTACTAATGTAACCTCCCTCTCAATTACGATACCTGTTTTATTTTTTACATCTTTTTCTATATCAGAAATAAAACTAACCAACTGTTTACATGTCGCTTTTTTGTAACTAACAACTACTAACGATTGATTTTTATAAGTCCCAACTAAATTATTAGTTCTTCCCTTCCACCCAAGTTTTTCAAGTATAAAGCCGAGCGGCACCTTAACACGCGTTGCATCATTGTAGTATGAAGGTATATCTGAAAATTTTTCTTTTAAAAGCTTATACTCCTTTTGAGTAAGTATTGGATTTTTAAAGAATGACCCAGCTGTACCAACCTCATTGAGATTTGGAAATTTTTTACCACGAATAGTAATAATGGCCTCCCGCACACGTTTTAATGTTGGACTCTTCTTTTGGGTAAAGTAATGTGCAACATCAACGTATGACAGATTAAGCACTCCTTCTTTCTTAAGCCTAAACCCAACCTTAACGATAATATATTTCCTCCCACAAGCAGTCTTGAAAAAACTATCACGATAAGAAAATAAACATTCTTTTCGAGAGAACCTTTTTATGTTTCTTGTTTGTATTTCAATTGCTTCAACCCATTCAATACAATCTTTTACTTCGACTCCATACGCTCCAATATTTTGAACTGGCGTAGCTCCGACAGTGCCTGGAATTGAAGAAAGGTTTTCTATTCCGTAAAGATTCCGAGATACACTGAAAGAAACTAACTCATCCCACACCTCACCTCCACCAACCTCTAACATCACGTCGCTATTTTCTGTATCGTGACAAACTATTCCTTTTATCTCTATCTTTATAACAAGCCCTCTAAAACCTTCATCAGAAAAAACAATATTAGAACCGCCACCTAAAACAAACGTCTTTAGATTATGTTCCTGTGCATACTGCAGTGCTTCTTTGAGCTCGTCTGTGCTATGAACTGAAATAAAATAATCGGCAGGTCCGCCGATACGAAAGGTGGTAAATTTTTTAAGCAAAACGTCTTGTTTAATACTTTTTTGAACATCCATAATTATGTCTATTCTCCCGATATATGGGGAGCGGGTGCGAGCTCCAAGCAAAAATCTTATGTGAGTGCCGCCGCCCCCCATATATAGGGACAATAAAAACATGTAAGACCACATACAAGCAATGTAATCTGCATAGATAGTATACCGCAGGAAGTGCATAAAAAAAATCCATACGGTGGAGACCCCAAAAACGCAAAACCCGCCACAAGGACGGATCTTACGTAGATTTTCGTTAGAGTCACAACTTGTATGACACTCACACAAAATAGTATAGCATATATCTCAAATAATGCAAGTTTCTGTGAGTTGTATAAATCTTTATGGGTTTCTCCCAGCTCGAACTTCTTGAATAAAGTACTCGCCCTGTTGTTTGAAATTAGGGTCAAGTTCTATAGCATTTTGAATCTCGAAAATTGAATTTCCTCGTTCATTAAGCTCTAGATATACAGCAGCCAAACTTAAATGAGTCTGGGGGTTATTTGGATTTTTCTCTACACGAAGTCGTAAGACGCCAAGAACCTCTTGAAGTCTCCCACTGTTAAGGTACGCCTGGAGCAACCTATCGTTGTCGACAACAATAGAGCCGTAAGTTGGTACAAGAATTTCTTTTAGTAAGATGTCGTCCTTAGCGTAAATTGCTCCAACAGCATAAAAAATCTGAGCTTGGTCGTATTGTGGGGCTAAATCATATGCTTGTTTAAATATTTGAAGCGCTCCTTGAACGTCTCCACGGTTAAGCGTGTTGAGTCCTAACTGGAAAAGTATCGTTGGTTTCTGTGGAGAAAGTTCATTTGCATGCTCAATATATGTCTGTCCTTGGCTATATTGGCTAAACGCATCAAAGAGTGTCCCTGTGAATATCTGTGTACGAGCATCACCACTTACCTTCTCAACTTGTTTTTGCATTTCCTTACCCGCAAGAGAGAAGTACTGTTGCTTAATCTCTACACTAAGTTCACTTCCCGCCACTCGAGTAGCAATTTGAGCAAGTTGTTCGCGTACTTCTTGTCCACCATATGTATTGTACGAAATAGCTTTTTCAAAAAGGGGTATTTGTGAAGGGTGTCCCGCAGGAATTGAAATCGCATCAAGGAGTGATGCTGACGCAAGTATTGCTTTTCCATTAACTGCGTACATTGAGAAAAGAGTAAGAAGAATGATGAGTGGTGCATAGAACCGGGTGATAATACCTAAATCTCGGTTATCTTCCATGTTATCCATAAATACCTTCTTTGTGCTCTCTTTGTAAGACCAATGAACGTAGGCCATTATGGTAAAAAACAGTATGTAGCTCATAAGGTTATCGAATACAAACATATTGTGGAATGTGTACGCAGCAAGTAAACCTGTTATCACACTTTTTTCTACTGAAGAAAAATATGTATTCCGCTTATGCCAGGTGTACCACAGTGTCGCAAGGAACATAAAGACGTACGCAAGGAAGCCTAAAATTCCTCCTGCTATTAACCAGTCAAACACTATGTTATGCACTCGGTCGAACCACTGTTCTTGAGCATATAGTTTGGGGTCATAATATTTATTAAACACAAAGTTGAAGTTTTCCTGACCCCAACCTAGTAATGGACGTTCCTTTATTCCTTTAAGTGCAGTATCCCACACCAAGAATCGTGCATTTGTTGAACCACTCGAGATGGATAGGTCTGTAAATCGCGTAAGGACCGGACTCTTCTTAACCATGTTGGTGTCTTTAATCAAAAAGAATCCTCCAACAATAACAAATACGAGCACGAGTGCCCCTGCTGCAGTTTTTCTTAAGACCTTCTGTTTTCCGCCAAACAATGCAACTAAAGTACTTGTAAGGATAACCCCGCCAAGGAAACCGAGAATCGCTCCACGGGTAGCGGTAAAGTAAATCATTAAAATCTGGAGTGCTATGAGCCCCATGTATATGTGTCGAATAATCCGATTTCCACTGAACCGTGATAGAAGTAAAACAGTAATAAACACATGGAAGAGCATGTAAATCGCTAAGTACGTTGCGTTACCAAACGTTGCATCAAGTCTCACTCCACCTTGATGAATTGTGAGGAACCCCCACAACTGAAATAGTCCATATATACCAAGGAAACCACTCACTGCAACAGATGTATTTAAAAATCGCGTCCATAACTTTTCAGTATTTAAGACTGTTGTAGCTACAAGGAAGTACAAAAGGAGGTGCACGAGTGTCACAAGCCCATCCATACGCTCAAAGTTACTCCAGATACTCTTTGCGGGATTCTCTCCAAATATGTCTGCTACAGCGATGACACCAACAAAGGCCACAATACTTCCAAGAAGCCATGAGAATCGTGGTCTGTACGCTTTGTTATAGAGAGCGAGTATCACCCATCCGCCAAAAAGCAGCTCAATAAGAATCCGGAATGCAAAATTCTTCCCAGTAATAAATGGGAAGAATAAAAATGTTAACACGATGAGCGGTATAAAAGGAACAAGGAGAATCCCCCATGTAACAAATTTACGCATAATATTCTCAAAATTCATTGTTGATACTGTATCATTAAAAAATAATGGATGCCAATACAGATAAAATAAACTATCTAAGCCACCCATAAGAGTGGTATATTTATCATTATGCAAGATTTTATAAAAACCTTTTTTAGACAATTTAGATACACAAAGTCATTCAGTCAATTTGGTGAAGATGTGGTTATTCAGTCTCTCTTTAGAGACAAGAAAAATGGAATCTATATTGATGTTGGAGCATATAATCCTATTTTGTACTCAAACACTCATTCTCTTTATTTAAAAGGTTGGCATGGGCTATCAATCGACCCGAATCCTAGTTTAAAATTTTTATATAAAATCTTTCGAAGACGTGATATATTTGCAAACTTTGCTGTTGGCGATGCCGATATACATAAGTATTTTATGTTTTCAGACGGCGCCTTTAACACTCTGGATGAAAATGTTGCTCAAAACTTAATGAACAAAAAAATATCCTTCTTTTCTTGGTACTAAAGAAGTACCGTCTTTGCCACTTAGTGAGATTATAAAGAAATATAATATTTCTAATATTGACTACATGAATATTGACGTAGAAGGATTGGACCTTGAAGTACTAAAATCTCACGACTGGTCTATAAAACCAAGTGTAATTTCAGTTGAAAATTCTGATAAAGACGGAATTGAATCCTTCTTATCTCAACGTGGATATAAATTAGTTGCTTCTGTTGGCAAGAGTCTTATCTATAAGAATATCCGGGAGATACACAATACTTGAAACATTATTTCTTATTGGGTCATCATCTTTCCAGTTATTCCAACGATTACAGACCCCAACAAATTTACAGTTAAGCTGTTTGGAAAGTCCTCTATCTCCTTCTCCATCACCAATAACAACGTATTGTGAACCTTTTTTCTCTTTCTTTAAAATGTCCTGTGCATGTTCAATTTTTTTTCCAGGCGAACCATACATTTCTATAAAAAAATCTGAGACACCTAATTCCTTTGATATATAATCAAGATCTTCTTTTGCAGTCGCAGATATAACATACATATTATAACCACCAGTGTGTAATGCTTGTAATATTTCTTTTGCTTCTGGGAATAGTCCTATACGAGAAACACCATACCGAACAGCGCGACCAAAATGTTCTAAATATTCTTCTTTTGTATATTTTGGGCTATTTGTTTTGTTTGTACGATTAAATAATTCGTCGACTAATTCTACCCTCGTTAATTTTTTATCAGTGTCCTTTAAAAGAATTTCTTGCATGAGCTCCGCAAGTCTTGGCTCTGTATTAAAAACTTTATTCCACGCACCTCCCCACTTCCAAGCATTTGAGTCCACAATAACTCCATCCCAATCGAAGATAAGTATTGGTTTATCCATAAAATTATACTATCCTTTTTTCTTTCATAAGAATCTCTACTTCTGCTATTTGGTGTTCCCTATCAACTTCAACCCATGAAGTATCTTCAATAAGAAGACCTTGAACATAAAAATCGTTTACATATAAACGAATAGGATGACTGTCTTCAACTCGCTCAATATCAGAAACCGGTAAATCTGCAAACCTTAAAAGCGCCGTTCGTTTCCATAAGTACAGTCCGAGAGTCCTCCATCCTGTTTGAATTGGTTGACGAGTTTGAAAAACAAGACGATCATTTTCTGTTTTTACTACTTTAAGAACATCTAAAGAGTCTGTGTGTTCTTTTGTTGCTGGAGCATATGGGATAACAACATCAATATCTGGATTTTTTTCTATCATTTGCCATGCCCGCTCTATAAAATCATCAATAACCTCTGGAGTAACCATTGGTTGGTCTCCCTGCATTTCAAAAACCCACTCACCATCAATGTTTTTTGCAACATGAGCTACTCTAGCAGACCCATTTGGACAATCAGGAGTTTCAACTACTTCATATCCTGCTTCATTTACTGCATCAAAGATACGCTTGTCGTCGGTAGCGACCACGGTACGTGATATAGACGAAGATTTGTTTGCATGTTCTGCAACCCACAGAATCATTGGTTTTCCATGTATCATCGCGAGTGATTTTCCATCAAAGCGAGTTGATTTGTATCGAGATGGAATAATGCAGGTAAATTTTTTCACGGTTAGGATAGGGTGCACCTATGAAATAGGTTCGTCTTTTTTTATTGGTTTTGACAATACAGTCTCTTTTTCTAATTCACGCTCAGAAAGTTGTCCTTCTTGAAGTGGGATTGCAAGATAAAAATCATTATCAAGCGAATCTCGATTAATAACATGTCCTTCAGGTAAATCTTTTTTTGCATATGCTCCACGACAAACACTCCTCACATATACCTCTTCTTTATCAGTAAGTATACGCTGGTCCAATACTTCAGAACCCAGCATCTCTTTAGCTTTTTTGTATGCTATAAACCACTGTTCAACTTGATGAGGGAGTGAGCAATATGGTGAAACTTTTATACCACCATCTTCTATATCAATATGACGCTCAAACGTACGTGCGCCTTTCGCGTACGCCATCATAAGTGAACATGACCAATCATTATACTCGTGTGTAGAAAAGCCAATTACGTGTTTGGGGTAACGTTTCCGTAAAAAATCTATCTGATGAAGCTCAAGGTCATTATCCTCTGATGGATACAATGACACACAATGGTTTACGGCAAGAGGTACATTTTTATCCTCAAAATACTGAATAACGCGGTCAAGATCTTCTATTCTAGTTCCCCCATTTGAAATAATAGTAGGCTTTCCAACAGCTGCAATTTTTTCAACAAGCGGCCATGAAATAGCTGTACCACTTCCAACTTTCATAATTTCAACACCAAGGTCAACCGCAAGGTCAACAGACTTCTCATCGAATGGGGTCGTCATGGTCATAAATCCCCACTCTTTTGAATAATCTAACAACTCTTTAAACTGCTCTTTAGTAAGTGCTGTCGCTATTGTTTTCTTAACGTAACGAGTGTTTGTACCTGGAACATCTTCGGTCTCACCGTCGGTATCTAAATTTAAAAAATCTTTATGTATAAAAGTCTCCGGGTCACGAAACTGAAACTTCATTGCCGCCTTAATATCATACTTCTTTATAAGTTTCCCATACTCCTCAATAATTTTTTTCCCACGAGAAACATCCCCCCAATGATTGTTGGCGATTTCCATAACAAACAAATCTTCGAATATTTTATTTTGTGGGTCTATCATTGGGTATGTATTAAATAAAGATTTATAAAGATTATAACAAAAAAGGTTACTACAAGGTTACATTTGTGGCAATAGAGTATTACTATCCAACTTTATCAACCTCGTTAGTTAAGATCTTAGACAAACGCTCACCCGACTTACCGTCAAATGGTTCTACAAAGAACTCAACAATTTTTCTTCGCCCCTCTTTATCAAGTTTTGGGTTGGCAAGATATTCATTAATATCCTTAATTAGTTTTTGTGGTGAGGTTGGTGTACGCACACCTCCACTTGAGACAAGTTTTTCATAATGGTCAAAATGGTCATAGAGTCTGTGAACTGACTCAAAGTGTGAAAGTTTTTTGTCTGGAGTATCAAAATTTATACAGATTACTGGTGTATCAAACACAGACGCGTCTATAGATAGTGTGGACGCAATATTTATAATGACATCAGAATGAACCATTAGGTTAATAAAATATTCTGTGTCTGAAAATGCTTTAGCTCCCTCATCAAGCTTAATATTTTTTAAGCCTTGTAGGTGATAATCTTCTATAGAGAAAATTGACCGTGGATGTGGTCGGAATATTACTTGAGTAGATTTTATTTCTCCAGATTCTATCGCTTTGTCAAGAATTTTTGGTAATTCATCTTCACTATAATAAAAATCTGACCCACCTAATAGGATGAGCTTCTTTTTGGGGTCCAAACCAATACTATTAAAAAATTCTTCTCTTGGCTTTATATACATATCTGGATTCTTATACGTATCGTAGTGAGGCAATCCAACTAATATCACTCCAAGGTCTTCTGGGTCAAACGCCTGTAGTTTCTTTGCAATCTCAACAAGCCATATGTTTTGAAGAAGTATGCGGTCTGGAAGTACTGCAAGGAGCCCGTGATTGTTTAGGTTGTCCCAACTACGCACCATGCCGACAATACGAACTTTGCGCCTTTTTGCTTCAATCATAATTGGAATATCAAAGTCGTTGTCTATCATTGAGAAAGCAAAAACTAAATTTGGTTTAAATTCATCAAATAAATCGTTGACAGCTTTTGGAGTACTCATTAATAAAACAAGAAAACGAACAAAATGTTTGTATATATTTAAACGAGCTATTGTAACTGAGATAAGTGTCTTAAAAACCGTCTGCAATAACCCTGCACTACCGCGCGCATATGCTCTTCTTCTATATGTAGTCGTGCTACGGCTACGAATCCCTGTGCGCACCATAAACAACACAATACTGCCAAAAAACGTCGGCACGACCCTTTTAATGCCACGCACAGTAACATTTGGTGCACTAAAATTTTTTGTATAATAATTTTCACTCCCCTCTTCCACTATAAGAACTATATTGCTTCCACTGTTTGCTTTTATAAACTCAGGCCAAAAATCTGTATCAAGAATATTCCTTCGAATTATATCTTTTGAAATTACTATAAATACTGTTTTCATAAATTATTTGGGCTGCCTAAAAAATCTAACCAAATAAGTAATAAACATCCCTGGCTTCTCCCCATTAAAAGATACTTTATAGTGCATTGAATTTTCTTCAAAAATCTCCAATACTTTTGAAAAAAGGTTTTCCTTATATCCAAAAAGATAATGAAATTCTATAATAGCCTCTTTTATATTTCTTAATACACCATTTTTTGCAAGATCACTTATAGACCGGTATTCTGATAATTGTATGTCCATCTTAAGAAAATCAACCTCTGTGTTAATAAATTTTGATAATGTGCTTGTATTAATTTTGATTTTTTTACCACCGTGAGCTTCTTCTTTACTCATTGTACTCGCTAGTGTCATGCTGTCACGTACATATATATAATCCTCTGATTCTTTGTCTGACAGAGCTAGATTATGAACTTCAACACTTGAGAGGTTGTTTATTTCAATATTTTTCTTTAATATTTTATATATATCTGGTACTGGCTCAAAAACCACAATTCTTGCTTTTGGATATAAGAATTTGAAGTATAGTGTTGCGAGACCAATGTTTCCACCACAATCAAAAACCAAAGGATTTTCTTTTTCTGAATTAAAATAATATGGTTCATATACAAATATCTCACGAACTAACATAAAAAATTCAGAAAAAGAAACAAACCGAACTTTAAAGGATAAAAATGTAACCTCTTTTGGGTTTATAATTTTATTGTTTAAAAAGTTTAATACTGAAATTTTTGTGTAGTAATAGAATAGACGTGCTTTTTCACCAACACTCCTGTGCTTGTTTGTAAGAATTAATACCACGTCTTTTATATATTCTTGAATTCTTTTCATAATCTATATTAAATGCTTTGGTACCGCTGTAAACATTAGGTGTGTAAAGTCTCTATTAGAAACATCAGAAACTCCTTGTGTTCCGCTAAAGAAAGCTAGTAAGAATCCTGCATCTTCAAGGATCTCTATAATACTTGAAAGTTTGTTTTTGTCAGACGCTCGATAGTGGTATTCAGCTATAACTCTTTTGATAGCCCCAAACTTACCCTTGTCCGATAAATCTCTCAAAATCATACCTTCAGACCCCTCAACATCAAGCTTTAACAAATCAACTGATATATCATCCATATATTCAGAGAGGATTTTAATAGGTACAACTGCTTCATTTTCGACAAGCTCACGATTCCATCTCCCCTTCTTGCCGAAGAAACCTTCAAAAACGGTCGCCGCGCGCTTGTTTCCATATAGAGTTATGCTTCCATTTCTATCTCCTAAAGCAACAGGTACAATTTCGACAGAAGTAATGCTATTGCCTTCAATATTTTTTCTCAGGAGGCTTAGATTTTCTGGATGTGGCTCAAAAACAAGAATTTTTGATTTGAGGTAACGCCATTTAAAATACAAAACACTAATACCAATGTTCCCACCACAATCAATAATATATGGTGAATCATTGTCTGGTTTAAAATTGTACCCTTCTTCTAAAAAGATGTCTTTAAAGCTCCAAAAATAATCCTCGAAATCAGCAACGTGTACAGAAAAAGAGAAGAGTCTTACTGTACTATTGTCATAATTTTTAATTCTTCTATGTAATGTACGTTGGGTTATTATTGTTACGTATGCAAATGCAAGCGCTGCCCTTTTGCGTAGAGATAGGTGTTTTTTTCTAAATATACGAAAAAACATTGACGTTATAGAGAGTGTTCTGTCTTTTAGATCTTTCATTGTTGTAAATTATTATTACCCCCCATTGTTGTGAAGAATCTTTTTATTGGCTGAGCTAATGTATTAAAAATCATGTAATCATCCGCGTCAATTGAGAAAAATTCTTTCAAATTAAACGCAAGAGTTGGAAGTAGTTTCTTAAGTGAGTAGTATCGAATAAACATAACAAAAACAGTTGTAAGTATAAGCTCATATATAACACCCATAATACCAAATAAGAGAATAAAAATCGGCGTTAAGATAAGCATAACAATAACCCGCGCTACTGTAGTGATGAAGAGTTGTTTTTGTGCTTTTAGTGCAAAAAATACTGGATTGAGCACCACTGCTACCCCTGTTGGCAAGAGAGCAATAAGTATCACTTGGGAGAGTATAATTGAACTTATGTAATTTGGAAAGACCAAAGAGATAAGATACGGAATCCCCAAAAATGCAACAACCCCAATTAATACATAACTAGTAACTTGATACTTGATACTTTTAAGTATAATTTTCCTAAATCTTTCTTTTTGGTCTACATACTGCGGAAGAATAGGTGTTATGACCTTATTAATAGGCACGAAAGACGATGCATGACCAAAGAGTCCTTCTGCGACAGCATACAGTCCAACTACTTCTGTGCCAAGCATAAACTTAATAATCCAAAGTCGTCCTTTTTTTCCAAAAGTAGCAAGATAACTTGTTAATACACTCCATTTCCCATGAAAATGAATACTGCTAAAAAGTGGCATCGGCTCTGCTTTCGCATGAGAAAAACTTTTATACACCTGCAGACAAAATGGAGCAAGTACTAACAGAGCTAATGTTTGTGACAAAACTGTCGCAAGAATCACTCCATCAGTACTTAATTTGAGAACAAAGAAAAAGAAGATAAGGAATCCTAGTTTAAAAAATTCTTCAAGAAATATGTAGAGGGACTGTGAAAAGAATTTAAGATAGACATTAAATAAAGCCCCGAGTGCGGAACGGAAAGGTGATAAGAAGAAAGAAAAAGATAAGATTTTTAGCAAAAGCCCAACCTGTCCTTTATAAAATTCTGCGATTATGTCTGCACCAAAAAAAACAATAACCCATGCCATAAACGCCAAAAGAAATTGAATAGCTATATAGTTATTGAAAATCGCTTTCATTTTACCCAGATTATTTCGAGATTTCTCAAGACCCATATCTGCTATAACAACATCCCCTAACCCCGGTAGAAGAAAGATGCTGAAAATAGGAACAATGGAAAGTACCAACACTACTAGCCCGTACTCATACACACTTAAATTACTCAAAATAAAAAAAGTGCTCGTGAGACTCACTACTTTTAAAGCAATCCCACTTGACGAGAACCAAAATGTCCCCTTTCCAATTGTGTGTGAAATGTGTTGACTCATGTCTTTTTTATAACAGCAAGTATTCGTCTAGCTCGAGCCTCCCATGTGAAATTCTGTACATTTTTAAAAGCTGTATTTGAGATATGTTCTGCTACATCTTTTTTATTTATCATTTCCTTAATTGCTGTAGCAAGTACTGAAGGATTATCCGGCTCTATAAGGATAGAATTTGTCTCATCTAGAAGTTCTTCAATAGATGGTATTTTGGACGCAATAATAGGGCGCTTACTCGCCATATATTCAAAAAGCTTCATTGGAGATGTATAGAATTTTGAAATGTCTTCCTTGGCAGTATTTGGCAGTATAAGAACATCCGCTGCTTTCTGCCAATATGGAATCTCTGTATGCTCACGGTGCCCTACTATCTTTAGATTTTCTATACTTCCATATTGTGCTTTAAAACGAGCTACATCTGTCGAGACGCCACCCACTAATACTACTACAATATCGTCACTAAGGTCTCTAGTCGCTTGAGCTAATGTATCCACTCCTTTCCAAGAATAAAGGTGTCCTGTATATACAACTATATATTTCTCTAAAAGTAACTCAAGTTTTTCTCTAGCCTCTTCTTTTGAGACGGAAACATCAAATCTAGAAACATCAACAGCGTTAGGTTCATAAAATATCTTATCATCTCTAACCTTAAATTCTTGAATTAACTTTCCTTTTTTCCATTTGTTTGTAGACAATATCCACTTAACTCTTGAGAAAAGCATCTTGTATAAAAAAAGCTTTTTTTCGGGGAAATCATGAACTTCAATAAGCGTCCGTGGGAATAAAAAAGATGCAAGAAGAATTGGTACTGTTTCATTTGAATAAATTATACTATCTTTACGAGCTCTAAATATAAGGTAGAAAAAACATGAGACACTAAAAGTAATAATGCTAACGTGGAATGCAAATATACTAATAATAGGAATGTGAAATAAATCAATTACTGGAAGGAAAACAACCTTGTAGTTTTTTTGAATATCATAATAATCATAAAAAGCTTTTTTTTCTCGACTAATTCGCCTTGGCACCAACAGAGTAACTGGCACACCTTGCTCAGCAAACGATTCTGCGCTCTTAGCTGCAAATAAAGAGGCTGCTTTCTCACTAGGAAATCTCCCGTGGAAAATAAGAAACATTTTTTTACTTTCGTCTTTCATAATTCTTAAGAATCCTTTTTTAATATAATCATAACAGTTCGAAGAAAAGCACTGTGGTGAATTCCAAAAACTGAAAAGAACTTTTTTAGAATTCGTTTAAATACATTTTGACTATAGAGTTCATAAACTACTATAAGTGGGATATTATTTTTTCTTATTCTTTTTATTACTGAGAAGAAAGTTAGGAAATGAAGGTTCCAGTCCTCAATAGAACTTCTCTTAAAAATCTTAAAAAGAAACCTCACCACTGGTAGTGGGAGATAATTTGCAAACCATATCCCAGTATGTGTTTCTTTAGGCCAGAGCCTGTTTGGAAATGATATATAAACTTTTCCACCCGGCTTTAAGACTCTATATATTTCGTTAAGCATGGTTGTTAAATCTGAAACGTGTTCAAACACACTTGTTGTATATATGTAATCAAAATAATCATTCTCAAATGGCATTATAGTCCCATCATACAAACGTAGATCTGATGTTAATTTACGTTCGGATATGTTTTCACTCGCTATAGTATACAAAACAGACTCTACTTCAACTCCAGACATTAAAGCTCCATTTTTCGCAAAAACCACCACCTGAAGACCGTTACCAAAACCAATCTCTAGCACTTTCTTATTTACTGGACTCCCCACACGTTTTACAAAATCATTATATAATCCCTCAGCTGCGCGCTCTTTATTAACCCAATCATTTTTTATTTTTTTAGTTTCCCACTCAGAAGCATTTGGAAGACAGCTCTTTAAATACAAATCAGTGACACTTAGTTTTTTTATTGTTTTATTCATTTGCATAATGATAAAATCTGATCAATGTTATGTTCTATAGAAAAATCGATTAAGAGTATTGGAGCGTTGATAGCAAGTCTCTCTCTTAAGGAATCGTCATCTATAATTTTATTCATAGCATCTGTAAGGGCAGTAGTGTCGTCTGGGTTCTCAATGGTGATACCATTATATCCATTTTTTACAAACTCAGCTGTAGCTGAATATTTTGCAGTTGTAGTTATAACCGGAACCCCAGAAAGAAGTGCCTCCACTGCGACCAGTCCAACACCCTCCCATCGTGATGGAAAAACTAAACAATCTGCTGATTCCATTAAAGATGGAATATCAGTAACTATTCCTAAAAATTCAATTCTTTCTTTAAGTGAGAGTGTATCAACTAAACTATGGAGTACTGCCTCTTCTTCATTTCCTCCACCTGCTATTAATAATCTGCCCGTATGCACTTTTTTAAATGCACGTATAATATTTTGAATATTCTTTTGCTTTGTAAGGCTGCCGACAAACAAAAAAACAAAGTCGTCTTTATTGTCTTTACGAAGAATTTTTGTAGGATTAAAACGACCTTCATTAAGTGCAACATAAACCACTTTTACATTTTCATCTTTTATACCATAATCAACTAAAGTTTGTTTTACTGTTTCTGAGACAGCTACTATTTTATACGAAACGTGTTGTAATACCCTATCAACAAATATCTGTTTTTTACTTTTTATAAATGCAACGTTATGTTCAAATGTTATACATTTTTGTATTCCAGAAAAAATGAAAGCGATTCTTCCAATGGTGTTAGAAAACCACAAATGTGTAATGAGTGTATTTGGTTTTTGTTTCCTAAGTAAACGAATAAGTCGTACAAACCCCACAGTGCTGTATAAGCTCTTAAAGTGAATAAGGCTTTGTTGAGTTTTAGGTAAATTACACTCATTTAAGAAAGTGTTTCTTCCTTCGGGCAAAAGTGTTACTAGTTCAACATGAACATTCCTTTCCAAAAGCTCATTGATACTGTCAACAACATACCGCTCTGCTCCGCCGATACCTAGGTTATTTATAATTATTGTTATTTTTTTCATATACTATTTTTTGAGTCATATAGGAAACCATTTAGATACGCCATTATATAAGGAGTTAACGCATCTACCCTAAAATAATTTCGGTATACTTCTCTTCCTTTTCGTTGCATATCTCTAAACTCATCATTTGATAACGTATTATGAAAATTACGAATAATGCTGTCTATACGCGGTAAATCCCGGAAATCAATTATTAAAGAGAACTCCTTATAATCTAGCTTATCTTCAAGTGGAAAATTACATTCTGTATCAAGAATAACAGGTATTCTACCTAAAGAAAGTGCTTCATATAGTCGAGTGGATGCGTTAGCGTCTCCACGTATACAGAGTGCATAATCTGAGTTTATAAAATTATCAATATACTCTTTCCGCAACTCTTGAATATTTTTTTCTGCAGTTGAAGTGTGTGCAGAATAAGATTTTCTGATTAAAAAATTAGTATGTATAAGTTTTGATTTTTGTAATCTTTTAATAGCCTCCATCCTAAAAAATACACCCTTCTTCTTTGCAATGTAGTTGTCGTTATATAAGCCTGTAATTCGAATTAGCAACTCCTTAACAAAACTCTTTACACGTTGGTAAGTGGTAAGTCGCGCCCAACCAGCAAAACCAACAACTGGAACTTCTTGCTTTTCCCGCACCTGCACATCCCCACCACAAAAACGTTCAAGTAAATCATCTGCGTATGGTGGTATATGAATGTCATTAGGGCTCTTTTCAAAACGATATCCTCCTATACGTAATGTATATACATTCTTGTAATTTATCGGATACTCAACATCCCCTGTTCCGTCAATAAAAATTGGTTTGCTGTACTCCTTAGATTTCCTAATAAAGGAGTTAAACAATTCTTGGTATTTTCCCCGTAAAACATTATACCGATATGGTATCAACAAAAAATCTGCATCATTAATATTTTCTACAAAACAAAAATAATCAGTATCGTAGTTATAGGTACTGAATAAACTAACATTAAATGGAGTGGAATCCGTCAACTGTGACCCCCATAATGGAAACAGGAACGGAGTGTGGGGTAAGTCTTTATTTGTGAGACTTTTATCTATATAAAATTTTATTTTCTTGTTCATAATATTACTCAAGATATTCTGTAATTTTCTGTACTAGAATATTAACATCATGCTTTAATCCAAATAATCTAAATTGCATTCCTGCTTTTTTCTTCTTGGAAATATCCATCCCTAGTAAATTCTGAAGCTTATTTGCGCAATCAAGTGCATCCCCTTCTTTGAACAGGTACTCTGTCTCAAAATCACCTTCAAGGGTTGTATTTGATACAAGAGTAATTGTTTCAGAGCACGCGGATTCTATAATGGTCTTATCAAAACTGCCTGAATTTGTAAGGTTTACGTATATTTCATATTCATTATAGATAGTTGGTGCTGTTGATGTTGAAATACTTCCCTTAAAGAAAATAACACCTTTATCAACTAGTGCACGTGCACTCTTATATATAGAATCGTAGTGTTTTTTATCACGTTCAGGAACATCTCCGTAGACAGAAAGGGTACACTCAATACCTCTTTCTGTAAGAATTGATACCGCTTCAATGAGCACATCTAACCTTTTCACTGGCGAGATACGAGATAAAAAAAGTATTGAACGTGGTTTTTTAGAGACATCTTTATTTCCTTTAAAAAAATCTGAATCAACACCTACTGGCATCTGGTGTGACTTGGACACACGAGCAGCATATGCTTTATCTGCAGTGTAAAAAATGTGTTGCGGTAGAAGAAAAGAAAACCGTGCCATAAGCCCTGCGTGTTGGTGGTTATACCACAGCGCCACCTTTTTACGTAAAATTTTCCATAATATTGCACCGAGTATAATGTACTCAGTATTCATATGTACAAACACTGAATCGTAGTTTTTGCGTAGAGTAAAAATATATTTGTAGAACCTGATGACATATGTGAGTCGTGATACTCCTTCTTCTTTTCCAAGGGAAAGCACACGAACATTGTCTGGTAAGTTATGTTCGCCTTCGTACAGACAAATAACAGTTACTAGTTCAGAGTGTTTTGCAAATTCTTCAACCCAACGATGGAAAAAGCCCAAAACTGGATCTGTCTTATCTATTTTCTGTGTAAGTATTAAAAGTTTCATGCTTTATCTACCACTTTATCACCATACACTCCACAAAGAAGGTCTATATCTTTTCCGCTCTTTGAGAGTAACTCTTTGTTTTTTTCCTCAAATGAGCGGAGTGCTTTTACTCCTTCTTTATCATCTATACATTTTTCATATAAATCTGTGAATGCAGCAAAATCTTTTATAAAACAGTGCCCACCAGCACCACGTCCACTTTTATGAACAGGTCGCGCATATCGGTTTGAAATAAACGGGTCTGCCTCAACTGCTTTTTGTATTGGTTCCCAATCGCAATCGAGCTTTTTTGCTAGATCATAAATAATATTGAACAACACAATCTGTGTGTAACCACTTAAATTATGGGCATATTTAAAAAGTTCAGATTCAGTACTCTTACATATAAGCGACGATGGAGATTTTGGCAGAATAGACAAAACAAACTCCGCAGCTTCACGATGTTTATCTGTATCCTCTGGAATACCAATAATATTTTGTGCAGGGTTAGCTGCGTCGTGAGCAGCAGTTACTTCTGAAAGAAATTCTGGTGAATTTAATACCACAACATCACTATGTGCTTTCTGAATACTTTCTGTTGTTCCTGGAATAATAGTAGATTTAATCACGGCGACTTTCCCAATACCTACAAGAGAAATCGCTTCCCTTATAATACGGTCGTCAAAACCTTCTGGAGTCGTTGGGGTCGGAACAGCAATAAACACAACATCACATTCTTGTATTTTTTCTTTATTTGTAATATATGGCTCCTCAAGAGCGTACCGCACCACCTCATACCCACGTTTCTCAAAATCGTCGGCATAATTTTTACCAATATAACCTTGTCCAATAAAACCAACTTTTTTATTTTTATTTATTTCCATATATTATTTTAAACGAGCAGAAATGTTTATCCCAGTCCCTATATTGCGTAAAATTAAAACTTTACGGAGTGGTTCAAATAAACCAGCTAAGAAAATGCTCATTCTTGGAAAAATGTAATCAAAAGGGCGTGGCACCACTCTGAAGTTATAAAAATCAACACATTCAACTTCAAAATTATTTTGTTTGAGCAAATTCTTATACGAACCAAGCACATACTCTCTGTGGAGTACTCCTACCTCTTTTTTTGTTATAAACCTTCTCTTTAAATAAATAAATGGCTTTAAGATTAATCTATCCCATAGACGAACAGGGCTCCACCAATTAGGTAAGGACACGATAAATAAACCTCCTGGTTTTAGGACTCGCTTAACTTCTTGTATAACAGCTTCGTCGTTCGCAACATATTCAACAAGTCCCATTGCTACGACTACATCAAATGAATTATCCTCTTCTTCTATATTTTCTACAGGCCCTACTTTAAATTGTGTACTAGAATCGTGATCAAAACGTTTCACCGCTAACTCAATCATCTCTTTTGATATATCTATACCCACATACGTCCACCCAAGGTCGCGAATTTGTTTAGTCATAACTCCTGGCCCGCACCCAATATCTAAGACACGACCAGTACCCCTCCCTAATCGTTCTTCTAAACGTTTCCTTCTCGACAAAAAAGAGTACCCTTCTTGTGTAGTATTTGAATACTTGTCAGCGTACTCTTTTGGATCACTCCCAAAATGTTCTGTCACTTTTTGTTGTTGATTTTCAAATGTGTTCATAAAATATTTTTAGTATATTGCAATGCATTAGATGTAAGTGCATAAAAGCGATTATTAAACTGGCTAGCATCAAGCGTCACCCTGGGTAAGAATAACAAATCATCGGCATTAGTCTTTTTAATCCTCTCTGGGATAGTCGACCATGCATATTTTATGTTATTTTCCTTTAAAATCTCACGGGTATCATTGTTAATATCATGCAACTGCCCATTAGGGTATGCGAAGTACTTACAATCTCCAACCTTATCACATATACGTTTAATGGACGAAATTATCTCATCCTCTTGAATATCTTTAGGTAAGGAACTCAATATTGGATGTGTTACTGTATGCGCACCAAAAGTTATATTCTCATTTTTCATCTCGATAACCTCTTCCCAAGACAAAGGTGCATAGTCTGAGAATTCTTCATACATTGTATCTTTCGAAACAGATGTCGCGGTTAGAATTTCCTTCAGAAGTTCCTCACGAGAATCATTTGAAATCTTTTTCATATAGTTCCTTAATATAGAATCTGAATGTATTTTTTCTGTTGTGTTCGAGATATGAAAACTTTTTTCTTTACCATCAATTGATATGATTATTTCATTATGTAGTGATGTATTTAGCGCATATTCCAAAACATCAGTCCAAAGGTGAATATTCCTCTCAATAAAACCAGTTGTAAGAAAAATTGTAGCTGGTACGGAATATTTTTTTAGTATTGGAAAGGCATTTGTATAATTATTCCTGAAGCCGTCATCAAAAGTTATAGCACATAGCGGTTTCTTAATATCTCTTTTATCAGATATTGAATTCTCAACTTCCTCTAAGGAAACAACTTCAAAATGTTTCTTTAACCATATTATTTGCTCTTCAAATACACTATCTGGTATATGTTTCCAGCGGTAATTTTCACTCCCTTTCTGTTTAGTGCCACATTTTACTCCATGATACATAACAACTAGAGGCATTCCATTTGATAAAGCAAGAGAAATAGACGTACATGCAAAACTCCCTAAAATTGAAGTTGTAGATTTTTTAATAATCGATGGTATGTTCATGTATATAAAATTACATTACCTTCACTTAACTTTTAAGTAAAAAATTAAGTTACTTTATTGATTATTTTCCATCTTCAAGCTTCATAAGCCAGTCTTGCTCTTCTAAAAACCATTTAATAAAAATTGGCACACCTTCTTGTATTGACGTTTTTGGCTTAAAACCAAGCTCTTTTTGTGCTTTTGTGATATCTGCGACCGCTTCTTTTACGTCACCAAGTTGCATAGGAAGGTAATTAATTTTTGCTTTTACTCCTAGATTCTCTTCAATAAGAGAAACAAAATCATTAAGTGAGATAGAATCAGCACCTCCTAAATTGTAAATATCAGTACCTGTTACTTCTTTAGAAAGGAGAGTGAGTATTCCAGAAATTATATCGTCTATATATACGTAAAACTACGTTTCATGTCTCCATTATTGTATACATCAATTGCTTCTCCTTTAAGTATAGACTTGGTGAACTTGAACAACGCTAAATCAGGCCTACCGTACGTTCCATACACAGTAAAGAAACGTAACCCAACTGAATTTACTCCATAGAGTGAATGGTACGCATATGCAAGAACTTCATTAGCTTTCTTTGATGCAGCATAAAGAGATATTGGATGATCGGTCCTGTCAGACTCACTGAATGGAAGTTTTTTATTATCTCCATATACAGAACTTGAGGATGCATAAAGTACTTTCGATATTTTTTCTTCTTTAGCAGCCTCAAATACATTGAGTGTTCCGAGGTAGTTTGACTCTGCATATGCCAAAGGATTTGTAAGTGAATATCGAACCCCTGCTTGAGCTGCTAGGTGCACAATCGCATCTGGTTTTTCTTCTTTAACTAGTTTATGAAATACCTCATGCTCAGCTATCGAAATTTTATGGAATGAATATGCATCATAAGAAGTTAAAATCTTATTCCGCTCTTCCTTCATTTGTGGGTCATAATAATCAGTGAATGAATCGACTCCTACCACCTCCTCCCCTTGTTCTAAAAGGGCTTTTGATAAATGAAACCCAATAAATCCGACTGATCCTGTTATAAGTATTTTCATAGTATGTACAAGTATGGCTTAAATAATAACTTCTATCAAACACACTTATTCCAACTGTCTTTTAACTGCAAAAGATACATATCCTCATTATGGTATGGATAATTCTGAAGAACCTGTTTCTTTCCTTTTCCTAAAATGTAACTGGAAATCTTACTTGTAAGATCTTCTTCAGAAACAAATATATCAGCACCAATTTCATCTGCCACCCCTACATCAGTTGTGAGTACAGGTGTCCCTGTTGCGAGTGCTTCTACTAATGTCTGACCGTATCCTTCGTACAATGAGGTATTAAGAAATAAATCTGAACTTTTATAGTATGAAATAACGTCGGTTTTCCAACCTTCAAAAACTACATAGTCCATTAACCTGATCTTTTTTACATATGACTCTAATGATTTTCGTTCACTACCATCGCCTACTATAACCAACCCAACGTTTTTACTTTCCTTTGAAAGTATCTTAAGAGCATCAATACCTGCTTTTATGTTTTTCTCTTTCTCAAAACGAGATACCATGAGTAAAATAAAATCAAATTGAGGATATTTTTTATGTACATCTGTAGAAACTGCTGCACTTTTACACTTTTCTATATCTATAAAAATAGGAAGAATAATTGGAGTAACTACTAAATGAAAATGTCTTTGTATAGAATCTTTAATTCGATTTGATACCACCCGAATACAATCAGCCCTTGGTATAATCATTTTAGCAATATAAATTCTAATTCTATTAAGATAAGATGTTTTAAAGAATGGAGAAAGAAAATCTGTATGTATTTGAATATGTAATTTTGCCTTTTGTGTACGAGCTATAAACATACCAGCTAATCCAGACTCAAACGGATCCTGGGTAGTGACCATGTCAATATCCAATATTGTCTTCCCTATCTTATAGGCATCATAAATGTACAGCCATTTAGATAACGATGAAGTTGGATAAATAAATACGTTTTTAGAAATTTGTGTTTGAGTAAAACCTAAATTCCTTTTAGTAAAAATAATAATGTGAAGATTATTGCACAAACCACCATACTTAATTACCCGTTCTCTAACAGAACTCCCTTCAATAAATATATTTCTATCTGAACCAACACTAATTAT
>JABMNX010000023.1 GCA_013204405.1 Candidatus Kaiserbacteria bacterium
CTCTGAAAGTGGTACGTGAACAGCCATCTTGTCACCGTCGAAGTCAGCGTTGAATGCTGAACAGACAAGCGGGTGAATTTGAATTGCGTTTCCTTCAATAAGTGTTGGTCGAAAAGCTTGAATACCTTGTCGGTGAAGTGTTGGAGCTCGGTTAAGGAGTACGTGCTTTCCCTTAATAACCTCTTCAAGAATTGCCCACACTTCAGGAATTCCATCATCAATTAAACGTCCCGCTCCACGAATGTTGTACGCGAGTTCTTTTTCAAGAAGTTTAGAAATAACAAATGGTCGAAATAGTTCAAGAGCCATGTGTTTTGGAAGTCCACACTCATCGAGCTTAAGACTAGACCCAACCACAATTACAGAACGTCCTGAGTAGTCAACACGTTTACCGAGAAGGTTCCCACGGAAGTATCCTTGTTTTCCTTTTAGGTAATCTGAAAGAGATTTGAGTGGACGTCTTTGTGACTGACTCATTGCTGAAAATGCTGTGTTTCCGTGTCGAATTGAATTATCAAGAAGCGCATCTACTGCCTCTTGGAGGATTCTCTTTTCGTTACGTAAAATAACATCTGGTGCGTGAATATCGATAAGTTTCTTCAACCGGTTGTTTCGGTTAATAACGCGTCGGTAGAGGTCGTTTACATCACTTGATGCGTGTCGTCCTCCCTCAAGTGCAACCATTGGACGAAGCATTGGAGGAGTTACTGGAATCCGAACCATAAACATCCATTCAGGACGAACCTTAGCTGCTACCATTGAGTTAATGAGCGAGAGTCGTTTATTAAGCTTTACTCTCTCTACCGCACCTGCTTTTTCACGTCTCTCTTCAAGTGTTACAGCTAGTTTTTCAAGATCGAGGTTTTTGAAAATATTAAAGACTGCTTCTGCTCCAATTTCTGCCTCAAACAACCCTCCAAATTTTACAGAGTGGGTATGGTAAGAAACCTCATCGAGAACATTACCCTCTTGGATAGACTCGATTTCTTTTTTGGTCTGTGTAAATAGTTCCTTAAGTTTTGTCTTTGTTTTCGAATCCGCAGCTGCTTTAACTTTGTTTTTATATTCTGTATCGAGCTCTTTAAATAATCGTACTTTTTCAACCTCAGTTACTTTTGTGATTATGTATCCCGCAAAGTACACAACTTTCTCAACGTCACTTGCTGAAAGACCTAAAATAAGGGCAATTCGTGAAGGAATTCCTCGTAGAAACCAAATATGTGAGACAGGTGTAGCGAGTTCTATATGACCCATTCTCTCTCGCCTAACGATTGAGCGTGTTATTTCAACTCCACACTTCTCGCATACAATCCCTTTAAATCTAATACCTCGATACTTTCCACAGTAACATTCAAAATCTTTTTCAGGTCCAAAGATTTTCTCATCAAACAGTCCGTTCTTCTCAGCTCGTTGTGTTCGATAGTTAATAGTTTCAGGCTTTGTAATCTCCCCAAATGACCAATCGAGAATACGCTCAGGACTTGCGAGCTTAATTGTGATTGCATCAAAGTTATGTGTGTTTTGTGTATCTTTTTTTATCATAATTATTCGGCTACTTTATCAGCTCGCTCGTTATTGTTTATAAGTTCGACATCGAGTGAAAGTCCTCGCAAGTGTTTCAAAAGTACGTTAAATGATGCAGGTGTGTGTGGAAGTCCGATTTTTTCACCTTTTACGATTGAGTCAAAAGCAGCTGATCGTCCGATGATATCGTCTGACTTAATAGTAAGCACCTCGCGGAGTGTATACGCAGCACCATATCCAAGAAGTGCCCACACTTCCATTTCTCCAAACCGCTGTCCTCCAGCTTGAGCTTTACCACCGAGAGGCTGTTGTGTAATAAGTGAGTATGGACCAATAGAACGCATGTGAATCTTATCTTCAACCATGTGGTGAAGTTTGAGGATATACATGTATCCAACAGCAATCTCCTGGTCAAAGTCTTCTCCAGTACGTCCGTCTTTTAATTTAATTTTTCCTGTATTACTGAACCCTGCTTTTACAAGCTCGGCTTCAATCTCCTCACCAGTTGCACCTGCAAATGGTGGCACAATAGCTTGATAATTAAGCGTGTGTGCAGCAAGTCCAAGATGAAGCTCTAGAATTTGCCCCAAGTTCATACGAGATGGAACTCCAAGTGGTGTCAAAATGATATCTACTGGTTCTCCATCTTCTCCATATGGCATATCTTCTTCAGGAAGAATTCGTGAAATAACACCTTTGTTTCCGTGTCGTCCAGCCATCTTATCTCCTACTGAAATTGCTCGGAGTTGCGCTACTTCAATGTGAATTTTCTTAATAATTCCTGAATCAAGATTGTCTCCATTGTCCCGTGAGAAAATCTTTACACCAACAACACGTCCTCTCTTTCCTCCCTCCACACGAAGTGATGTGTCTTTTACATCTTTTGCTTTCTCACCAAAAATTGACCTTAGAAGTCGTTCTTCTGGAGTAAGTTGTGTTTCTCCTTTTGGAGTTACTTTACCAACAAGAATGTCTCCCGGACGAACCTCTGCTCCAATACGGATAATTCCATCTTCATCGAGGTTACGGAGTTTTGTTTCACCAACATTTGGAATGTCGTGTGTTGTAACTTCAGGACCTAGTTTTGTATCACGAACACTCACGCTGAACTCTTCAACATGAATACTGGTAAAGCGACTGTTCTTTACAAGTCGTTCTGAAATAATAATAGCGTCTTCGTAGTTAGCTCCTGACCATGACATAAACGCGACACGAATGTTCTGCCCGAGTGCAACCTGTCCTCGGTCACTTGAAGAGTTGTCTGCGAGTAGTTCTGCTTTCTTTACTTTCTGTCCAACAGAAACTACTGGTCGGTGATGGAATGCTGAAAAATCGTTTGTACGTAGGTAATTGACGAGTGGATATTCTGATTCACCCTTTGCTCCTTTAACGACAATCTTTCGAGCATCGACGTACGTAACCTCTCCTGCTTCTGTTGCGTACACAAGTCGCCCTGAATCTCGTGCAACTTGCTCTTCGATACCTGTCGCGATAATCGGCGCTTCTGGCAAGATACATGGAGTAGCTTGTTTCTGCATGTTTGAACCCATAAGTGCTCGGTTCGCGTCATCGTGTTCAAGAAAAGGAATCATAGAAGGTGCAATAGAAAACGCTTGGTTAGTTGCCACATCCATGTACTCAATATCTTCACGTTTAATGAATGTTGGCTCACCTGCGATTCGGACCTCTACGACTGCCTCGTCAATTAATCCTGTCTCTTGGTTATATGGAGTTGCTGCGTGTGCAATCTTTAACTTCTCTTCTTCAAGGGCGTTGATGTACACAATTTCTGCAGTTACCTTTCCACCTACTACTCTTGCATATGGAGTCTCAATGATTCCAAATTCGTTAATACGAGCATGTGTTGCAAGGTTGAGGATAAGTCCAATGTTTGGACCCTCTGGTGTGTGAATAGGACAAAGGCGTCCATAGTGAGATGGATGAACGTCACGAACCTCAAAACCTGCTCGCTCTCGAGTAAGTCCTCCTGGACCAAGTGCTGAAAGACGTCGAAGGTGCTCAACTTCAGAAAGGATGTTCTGTTGAGCCATAAACTGTGACAACTGGTTTGTAGTAAAAAATTCTTTAATTGCAGCCTGAAACGGTCGTGGATTGATGAACTGTATTGGAAGTGTTGTCTCTGCTTCAACTGTCGACATCCGGTCTTGAATGTTTCGCTTCATTCGACTCATACCAACACGAATCTTTTGCTGGAGAAGTTCTCCAATGTATCGAACTCGACGGAATCCAAGGTGGTCAATATCATCAGCAGCTGAACCGGGAGTGTTGTTAAGTGTAATAATATTTGAAACGATAAGAACAACGTCATCAAGAGAGACTGTTTGTCGGTCTAGTTCACGGCCGTCAATACTCATTCCAAATCGTTGGTTAAAGTGACGTCGTCCTACCTTAGAAAGGTCATATCTATCTGCGCTGAAAATAGATTCGATATGTTCCCGTGCATTTTTAGCTGTTGCTAAGTCTCCATCTCGAAGCCGTCGGTGAATCTCAACAAATGATTCATCAACTGTTTCTGCGGTGTCTTTTTCAAGGGTCGCATCAAGTACCGCTTTAGCGTGAGGATTGTGCTTGAAAAGATCGTACATGTCTTTATCAAATGTAGCTCCCATCACTCGAAGGAGTGATGATACGGGAAATTTTCGTTTTCGGTCAATCTTTACATAGATAGCTCCATCTGCCTCACTTTCAATCTCTACCCATGCTCCACGAGCAGGAATTATTTTTGCTCCAAAATGAGCCTTCCCTTTTAGTTCCTTTGTGCTAAAGAAGACACCAAAAGAACGTGCTAATTGTGGAACAATAACACGTTCAACTCCGTTAATAATAAAAGTACCGTGCTCGGTCATAATAGGAAAATCAGTAAGAAAAATTTCTTGTTCTTTTGTTCCCCCTATAGTCTTATTTTTAAGTGTGACGACAGCACGAAGAGGTGCTTCGTACGTAAGCATGTTTTTCTTTGCAAAATACTCGTTGTATTTAGGCTGTCCAAATTCAATCTTTGTAAAATCAAGATCAAACTTTTTTTCTGAGTAATCCTTAATGGGAGAAAATTCCTTAAAGATATCTTTGATTCCTTCTTCTATAAGCGTCCGGAATGAATCAAGTTGTGCCTCAATGAAGTGAGGGTATTCGACTTGAGGTTCTTTATACCGGCCGAATGTTTTCTTCTCAGTTGTATGTAGCATAGTGAATTACCAAATAGGATTAAAGAGTAAAAATACACAAAGATAAACTTCATCAAAGAAGATTACCGTGATACTTGTATATATTGGTTTGTAATAATTTCAAGCGAGGAGCGTGTGAAGATTCATCTTCACGACGTCCGAGCGCTGGAATTATATGCCGTGCATATAAAATGTGTACTAATGCCCGTGTACACCACTAACGTATGAAAAGAATACTTTCATTACTCAATCCTATCAGTCAAACGTATTAGGAAATATACTACCCGAAACTATGCGTCCTGTCAAA
>JABMNX010000024.1 GCA_013204405.1 Candidatus Kaiserbacteria bacterium
AAGTCAGCCGGGTTCCCCCATTCGGTAATCTCCGGGTCAAAGGTTGCTAGTCACCTTACCGGAGCTTATCGCAGACAAGCCACGTCCTTCATCGCCTTTTTCAGTCTAGGCATCCACCACACACTCTTAGATCTCCTATTAGGAAATCTAAAAACCGCTTACGTACATTCACCATGAGTCTTCATAAATGAATGTACATTTCGTTGCATCTTAAATGCAAAGACGCAACGAAAAAACTTATATTTTTGTTTTACCTGCGGACTTCTTACAAAACGAATTCTGTAAAAAATCCTTATGACGTTGTCAAAGTTCGCGCAATCCCGTTTGAATAACTCATTAAAAAAACCGCTGATAAGCGGTCTCGATAATCACTGGCAAATGCCTAGACTACCGTCTCCGCTGTTGTGATTTCTTTAATAATCTACCCATAATTACGTCGCGTCAGTATACACAAAGCTCCTCTAAGAGTCAATATATAGGGGATATTCTCTATATAACGCACAAAACCCCCCGTATATAATACGGAGGGTTTTGTTAAAAAGCTTTGGATTGTTATTTGTTCTTAACTTCGCTTCGTAACTTCTCCAAGTATCCTGCAGCTGCTTGCTGTCCACCAAGACCGAACGCGAGTCCGAATCCAAGTGAAAGTGCGACAATCACTCCAGTAAAGAGTGTTTGTACGAATGCAGTTGCAACTCCGAGCTGATTCAAAGCGGCAAGTACTGCAAAAACCCAAATTGACCATTTAGCAACACTTCCAAGAAGGTTTGCTGACATCATATTTGCTGCTTTTGCACCTCCAGTAACAACGTTCCGTGCGAGTTCAGCAATAACTGCTGCAACCAAAAGAATAAGTACTGCTACGATTACCTGTGGAAGGTAAAGGAGTACAACTTCCTGAAGGAAGATATTCACCTGGTTGAGTCCAAGCACGTCAAGTGACGCTACTAAGAAGACGATAATAACAAACCACTTCACAAGCCCTCCAAGGAAACTTCCTGAGTCAAGAGAAAATCCTGCTCGATTGAAAGTTTCTTCAAATCCGGCACTGCGAAGCGCATTATCAATTTTGAGGGATGCAACAATCTGCGCTACAACGCGCCCGAGAACTGCTCCAATAATCCAACCGATAACGAAGATAATCAACGCTACGATAAGACTTGGAACAATTGCAACGAGTCCGAGCCAGAGATCCTGGGCGGATTGTTGAAGTACCTCAGTCCATGTTTGTAATAACATATAGTATATATTCCGGCGCTAATCGCTAACATTAACGACAGAGTCTAGGTTAGTGTGAACATGTTTATACATATTCACGCTATAAAATTTAAGTGGCTTTTCAGGCCATCGACCTATAAATACGCACTCATCTGCGTATATACATTCTACCATTCAGGAAAGTTCATTATTGAACATACTGTGGACAAAAAAAGCCCCAAAATAAAGTGGCTTATTTTTGTATTACTAGGTCTCCTTTAAGAGGAAAATGAACCGCTGTCGTACTGTGTTCCGAGACGATTGAGTATTGTCTGGTGTGGGTAGTCAAACACATCACGAAGGAGTTTGTCGTAGATATTCATTCGATAACTAAAGTCCTGGGTTGAGAAAAGTGCGAACCTAAGTTCTTTTCCTATTTCTGATTCAATACTACGTACTGCATTTTCGAGCTTTACTTCACTCATACCATCACCCACTACAAGCAAATCGATACTGCTGTCAAAATCTTGAATGAATGCCCCTGCAATTATTATAAGCTTTGACCGCCCTGCGGTATTGAGTTTTTGTATAATTTGATTTTGCCCCATCGGCGTTGCTGTGAGTAAAAAACTCCGGAGCGCAGCAAGGTACTTAAACTTTGTATCAAGTACCCATCCGCGCACTTTCTTTTTTACAACCTTTGCTCCAGATCCCTTACGAGCCGTTTCTTTGAAAAATGTTCGACGTTTGATTAGACCTATGCGTTCCATCATCAATGTCTCCGTGCGTACAGACGTAGCTGATACCCGTGCACGTTTAACAATATCAGCGTTCTCAAAATTCTCCCCGTCGTTAAAGAGAAATAGCCGAAGAATTTTGACACGCGCTGGGCTCCCGAACAATTTTTCTAGAATATCCATATTGTTGCTATTGTACCGCTCTCGCCACAGAGCGCAATGACTTTACAAAACCGCCACATATTATTGTAATATGTGGCGGTTTTGCTCAATGCACTACTATACGTGGTATGTTCTGTGATTTACGTGTGCTCTTAAAGACTTAAGATTACTTCAACGTAACTGTACCTCCTGCTTCTTCTACTCTCTTCTTCATCTCTTCTGCATCTTCTTTCTTCACACCTTCTTTAAGTACAGCTGGTGCACTTTCCACAAGGTCTTTAGCTTCTTTAAGTCCTAATGCAAGGATGTCTTTTACAACCTTAATCACTGCAATCTTCTGGTCTCCCATAGATGTAAGTTCAACAGTAAAGTCGCTCTGTTCGTCTCCACCTGCATCCCCTCCTGCTGCTGGTCCTGCCATAGCAACCGCTGAAGCTGACACGCCAAATTTCTTTTCAAGAACCTTAACGAGTTCATGAAGTTCGAGTACTGTCATATTCTCAACGTCTCCAATAAGTTTTTTGAACTTTTCAGGAACTTCTACTGTTTCCTCTTCAGCTACTGTGGGCGCCTCAACTGGTGCCTCTTCTTTTTTTTCTTCTGCTGCTGGAGCTTCTGCTACAGGAGCTTCAACAGTTTCTTCTACTTTTTGTTCTTCGTCTGCCATAGTGTATATGTTAAATAATAATTAAGACTCTTTCTTCTCTGCGATTTGTCCAAGTGCAACTACTAGTCCAGCAATTGGAGAATTAATGACATTAGCAAATTGCGCATACAGTGTTTGCATTGACGGGATTGATGCAATAACGGTCATTTCCTCTTTCCCCATAAATCGTCCTTCAAAAATTCCACCGAGTATTGAGAGTCGTTCTTTGTGTTTTTTCACAAACTCTTGAATACCGCGTGCTGGTGCTACTTGGTCTTCCCCCCACGCAACTGCGAACCCTCCATCGAGTTGTGGTACTTCTCCCTCAAGGTTGGCATCTTTAAGTACACGTCGCACAAGTGTCTTTTTAGCAACAAAATATTCTACACTCTGATCCTTAAGAGCTTGTCGCATTTCACTTGTGTCGCTCACTCCAAGCCCATGGAAGTTTACAAACACAACCGAACCTGCTGATTTTACAGCTTCGGTAAGTTTCTCTACTACACCTTCTTTTTGTCCTCTTGTTTTTGCCATATTGTATTGATGTGCAAATTAAAAATCGACCGCTTATATGTGGTCTGAAATGAAACTTAGAGTATCGAGTATATGTATAAGACATACTCGAAACCTCGGTAGGATTTACTGTACTTCGCCTGTGGCAAAGTGAACCTACTGTCTTCAGTCCAGTAACGAAAACTATACACGAGAGGAGCTCGTGCGTCAATATTTTATATACGTTTAATCTTCTACTTTTTTCTTTAAATACTCAGCCCTCCGGCCAATCATATTAGAGAGGACCTGAATAAATGAACCCACCCCAGAAACAGCTAATACAAGAATAGGAAGCCATGCTAGAGGAGTTAGAAAATAAAAGAACGAAGTAACAGAACCTGCCCAGAAGCCGAAGCACCATGGACATGAAAGAAGGTCGTGTATTGTACGCAGTGGTCCAGAAACAAGATTCTGACGAACAACCACTAAATCCCCATTCTCACCCTCTACAATCTCTTTCCTCAAGAACCAGTCTCGAATGAATTGTGTAATTTTATCGTACACAAACAGCCGAATGAGTCTAAATGTTGCAAGAATAATAAGTATAAGGTCAAAAAGTACTATTGATGTCGGGAGTTTTCCAAGTGTATGTAAATACCACATCGCTACCACAAATACCCCTATGAAAAGCACTGAAAATACAAAATTCCAAAACCCTTGGTCGTCGTTCATATACACAAAGTATACCTATAGTCTTGGCAAAAAACAAAACCAACAAACCCGGGCCTTGAGAGACCCGGGTTCTTTAGACTCCAAAGAGTCTAGTAAATGTGATGTGCTCCACTTCTGGACCACTTCTTTTGCTCGTATCCGTACCACGACCAGATAGTTAGCACGATTGCCATAGTGAGCATCATACTACCCACCTGATTAAAGGACAGGTGCGGAATGGTGTGTTCAATGATATCTGCAAACATTCCCTCTCGCCCAAGGATGAATCCGACGGCGACCATTTGGAATCCCGTCTTCCACTGACCTTTTGTACTTGATGGTAATCCGTTTGTTTCCTCGACGGATAGTCCGCGAATATATCCGACACGAATTTCACGAAGGACGATGAGAGTCATAAAAACCAACTCCCACCACACTGCGTTGCCGAAGAACACAATGAAACAAATCAGAGAACCAATGAGCACCTTGTCGGCAAACTGGTCAATATATTCACCGAAGCGTGATGCCTGAGACGGATACGCCCGTGCAATCACACCGTCGAAGTAGTCTGTCGCGCACGCAATGATGTACACGCTGACCCAGAGTATCTCCCGAACAAGAGTGCGCTCGTAGAGAAAAAACATGCAGATGATACCAGGCCCTGCGGCCATGCGAAAGAACGACAAAATGTTCGGGACGGTGAGTTTACTCGTCGTCATGATGCTCCCCCTTCAGAGAAGTAGATTGAAGCCAATACCCTTAAACGATTTCTAAAGACACTTAATCATATAGACGTGTTCGCGTCAAATCGAGTGCAGTAAAAAAACAAAAAACCTCTGCAAAGCAGAGGGTTGGATTGGGAGCCCCGAGAATGAGGCCCCCGCTCCAGTTAGTTGACCGGGCAGTTGGTCAGGAAATGAGGTAGTAGCCGGTCGGCGGGTTGATGGTGTCATTCACGGCCTGGTTCATGGCGACCAAAGTCATCTGGCTGGTCGGCGGCGGGCTGCTGGAAGTGCCGTACGTTTTCACGGGCATGATCATCGAGGTACCAGCATCAAACGTGGCAACGAGTGCCACCGAGGAATCTGGCGTACTCGATGTCAGGCCGATGTCGTTGTCGACGGAGGACAGGGTCAGACCAGGTGATGTTGCCTTGGTGAAGGTCGGGCCGGTGTTGCTGGTCAAGACAATGCCAGGCAGGTACGCCTGGTAAGCCGGCGGCGCGTTGGTCAGGGCCTGCATATTCGCTGCGGAGGCGATGTTCGGGACAGCGAGAGCCACAAGTAGCGCGGCTCCGAGCCCGAATAGGGCCGTTCGAAGTTTCAAGGTTCTCATTAGAGAAACCTCCCATTTCAAGTTTCAGAGACAGGATACCAGTCCAGTAACGAAATAAATATAAAAGGACTGTTCCTGTTTTCTATAATACCATGAAATACGGCTCTAGCAATAGTTTTCCATAGCTTTATATATGGCCATATAAAAGGAAAAAGCCTCGCACAGGCTTTTTAGAAAAGCTCATGGCGAGACCTGGGAATCCGCCAACTGTGCGAGACTTATAGAAGCCAGAACAGCTCCTTCGGACACGCTACACCCTGGGCAGAGAAAACGCGTCCGTAAGGAGAATATCATTACTCTAGAAAAAATCAAGTCTCAAACCCTGGTACGCAATTAGGGTCAGGAGGTACGCAATGTTCTTCGATTATTGCTCCACCCAAATCTGGTGTACTTGAGAGTGGTGGTGACATCCCTTGCAGTTGGGTTACTGGAATAATAATCTCCTCCGCTAACCGAAGCTTATTATTCTCTTTGTCATCAACATCTTCCTCAAGAACGATTTCTTCCTCTAACTCATCAGTCTCAGAATCTTTAAAAATTTCACTAACAGCGGCAAGATTTTGTCGGGGAGATATGTCCCCTTTTGTGTACTTCGGCTCAAACATTTTTGGTAGTAATTTCCCCAACCAACTCTGATTCTTATAATAAAGCGCTAATGTTTCCTTCTCTTTCTCTACCTCATCAAAAAATAGTTTTATCACCCCCGCCCCATTCAACACCGCCTGTTTAGATAACATGTTCCAGTAATCAGATAAGACTGGTTCTTTCTTTTTATCATTAATTAAATACAACTTTATGTTTTCTCCTGAAAAACTTTCATTCTCTCGCAATTCAAACAGTTTGTAAGATTGATTTTCTATCTTTGCTAGACCAAAACTTTGCATTTCTCCACTAGAAAGCATTCCAACCCCTACAATCGAGTAAACAGGTGTGTAATATTCTCCGGATAATATAGTGTCTTTACTAAAAAAGTTTGCGTTAGTGTACCGCGCTACTGAATCAAAATAATCCTCTATTTTTCCTAACAAAATTGGGCCTCTGTTTGAAAGTTCACTTATTATATCTGTGTTATTTGGAGTAAACTTGCTTGTCCACTCCTCATACGGAGACCCAAAGTCAAATGCCGGCGGATGGGGATCATTTCTTGTATGTGGTGGAACAGTCAAGTCATGAACAAGATGTAGTGTATGACCTAAACCAACAAGACCCCGCTCCTCATCTCCGTG
>JABMNX010000025.1 GCA_013204405.1 Candidatus Kaiserbacteria bacterium
GGTTAATAGTTTCTTCTTTGCCAAAAATCTCTGCCAGAGTGAATGGGTCGGGCGACTTTTCTTTTCCAGAGAGTGCGACACGCATTGGCCATAATACAGAACCTTTTCCAACTTCCTCTGCATAACCCCACAAGGTTTCTTTTACCGCATCTGTAGTAAACGCATTTTCAGAAAGTGTTTGGAGTTTTTCGATGACTACACCCAAGTGTTTTTTTGCAGTGTCACTTCCCTCTTCTTTCCACGTAAGTTTTGCATCTATCTTTGGTGAATCAAAATAATAATTAAATTCTCTTTTGTTAATTAATTCTTCTAACTCCTTAAGCGTGGTTACTCGTTCAGTTTCCTCTTTTATCATTTTGTTAAATCTTTCATGAGAATACTGTGGCAGCTGTTTTAACCCTTTAGGTATATTGTTTCTAGTCTCAAGTAATTCTATATAACATTCTGGAGACAGAGCTCGTAGATGTTGTTGGTTAAACCAGTTTAATTTTTGTATATCAAACACTGCCCCACCCTTCTGGACTTGTTCCAGGGAGAAATCATTAATAAGTTCTTCCAGTGAGTACACTTCTTTTTCTGTTCCTGGATTCCAACCTAGGAATGCAAGGTAGTTAATAAGAGCTTCTTTTACATAGCCATTTTCTCGATATTCTGAGATTGAAGTACTTCCCTTCCGTTTAGACATTTTAGAGCGGTCTGAGGCTAAAATAAGGGGAATATGAGCATATTTTGGCTCTCTGAATCCCAATGCACGTTGTATAAGTATCTGTCGGGGGGTGTTTGATATATGGTCTTCCCCACGTATCACGTGAGTCACATCCATCTCATAATCATCAACAACAACTGCTAGGTGGTAGAGCGGTTCTGTAAGTGTTCGTGCAATAACAAAATCACCCAAATCAGTAGTGTCAAAGGTGATTTCACCTCGAATTTCATCCATAAATGTAATTTTTTCTCCCGGATTTTTTAATCGAACTACTTCAATGTGAGTTCCTGGGTTCTGAGTACTCTCCTCTTTTGAAACAAACGCTTTTCCTGAATTAATTAATTTTTTAAGGTACGAAGTATATATTTCAGTACGTTCTGACTGCCTAAATAATTCATCGTGTGTAATTCCTAGCCACGAGAGCCCCTCAAGTACATCTTTTTCATACTCGTCTTTACTCCGTTCTTTATCAGTGTCTTCAATCCGTACGATAAATTTCCCACCATATCGCTTTGCATAGAGATAATTAAAGAGTGCAGTACGAGCAGTTCCAAGATGAAGTAGCCCAGTTGGGCTTGGTGCAATACGCACAACTACCTTTTTGGACGAGAAGAGTTTTGTAAAAAAGTTAAAATTCATTGTTGTTTTATTCTTCGTGCTCTATACCGATATTAATCAATTCTTCTGCAATAGTTCGTGCAGCATCAGGTCGAGCAAAAGCTTTTGCATTCTCTGACATTTTTTTCATCTCTTCAGGATTTGCAAAGAGGCGCTCTACTTCAGAACTTAAAAGATGTGGTGTTAGATTATTTTGCTGAACAACAATTGCAGCACCAGTACGAGCATATGTGAAAGCGTTTGTGCTTTGATCTCTGGATACATCTCGTGGAATTGGAATAATGATACTTGGAAGACCTGCTGCGGCGGTTTCAAATATGCCCCCAGAACCAGCTCGAGATATTACTAGACCAGATGCTCCATATGCCATACGAAGTGCAAGGGCTCCGAAGATTCCAAATGGGTGATATCTTGTTTTGTACTGGTTGTCCTCTAATACTACACGTATTCTTTTTTCAATTTCCTCTATATTTTGCTCCCCTACTTGATGAAGTACTTGAAACTTTGGAAGTAGTTCTGCGAGTGCATCGAGAATAGTATTGTTGATTGCTTGAGCACCTTGGGAACCACCAAGAACTAAGATAACAGGAACATCAGGTTCAAGGTTTAAGTATTCAAATGCTCCCTCTTTTTCTGGGTGGAATAGTTCTTTTCTGATTGGGTTTCCAGTGTGCGCCACTCTGTCATGTGGAATAGACTCGGCAAGTTCAGGGTATGAGATTGCAACACTTCGAGCAAACTTTGCAGTCCACGCGTTTGTGCGTCCCAAAACTGCATCAGACTCATGCACAACAACAGGAATGCGAAGCAGTCGTGCGGCGAGGACTGTTGGGAAACTCGCATAACCTCCTTTACTGAAGACAACGTCTGGGTAGATAAAGAAAAGTTTAATAAGTGCAAGAATCCCTCCCCACAATGTCTTCACCATATCAATATAGTTCCAAATTGAAGGATAGTTACGGATTTTACCAGCACTACTGTAATAGTGTTCAATACTAAGTTCAATAAGTGCTAGTTCATCAAACGGCTTGGGGCCAAAGTAATACATTTGTGGTCGGAGTAGTTTCCGCTCGGTTACAAGAGCGTCAATTTCCTGAGCAACAGCGATAATAGGAAAAAAATGTCCACCACTCCCTCCTCCTGTAAAGACGATTTTCATGATTTTATATACTTAGAAATATTTAAGACGATACCCACACTACCAAGTGCAAAAAGCATAGCGGTTCCCCCATGACTGATAAACAGTAGCGGTAATCCCGTAAGTGGGAAAACGCCAAGCATCGAGCCGATATTAATAAACGACTGGGATATAATCAGTATAACAATTCCCACAACAAGCAGTCCACTAAAATAGTCTGGTGAGTGAGATGCAATCTTAAGTCCTCGAAAAGAAAAAGCGAGAAAGGTGAAGACAAGTAAAACAGCTCCAACAAAACCAAATTCTTCAGCAGCAACCGCAAAGATTGAGTCCCCTATTGGTTCAGGAAGATAGTTAAACTTCTGAACACTCTGACCGAACCCTCGTCCAAAAATTCCACCTGACCCCACTGCGATGAGTGATTGGTTAAGCTGGTACCCTGACTCCTGAAGATTGGTTCCTGGACTAATGTACGTCTCAAGTCGGTCTCGGAGGTATGGTCGTTGGTATACAAGTGCGCCAACTGTTATAACCGCAATAACAAAAAGAATAAGGAGGTCACGAGCCTTCCCTCCCACAGTGATGTACATAGCAACTCCAGCTGACGCAAGTACAAGCACTGTCCCAGTGTCGGGTTGAAGTAATAACAAGATACTTGGTATTCCTAGAATTACAGCAAAAGGAATAAGTCCGTGTTTGTATTCAGTAATCTTATTTCGTGCATCAGACAGATACGAAGCTAGATATATAACAAACCCAAGCTTGAGAAACTCTGCGGGTTGAATAGAAAATCCGAGGATATGAATCCAGCGACGTGCACCATTAAGCTCAAACCCAACGCCTGGAACAAACACAAGAGCAGTCCCTATGAGAGAGAAAATGAAAATATAGAGTGCTAATGGTTTCCAGAGACGATACTTTATCTTTGTCATTATGAATAGGAATATGGTTCCTAGGAACATTCCAAAGAAAATCTGACTAAATGCAACTGATGAGAACTTAGCCCCCTCTCGTGCAAGAAGCCCTAAAGATGCTGAAGTAAAAATAAAAAAACCGAATACTACAAGTGTTCCGGTTATAAGGAGTAGTGACCTATCAATAGATTTCATCCAGTTAGTATATCAAAAAAATAAATGCCAAGGCACCACGACAGAGTACTTCCATTATTTCTAAGTCGCTTCGCTCTAAGAAAAATTGGTCGTGACCTTGTTATTTATTTAACAAGAGTGTGGTATTCCTCTATGAGATTTTTGTGGCCTATTTTTTTAACCAGCTCTATTGCTCTCATATATCCTGGCGGTAAACCATCTTGAGAGAAATCTGGCGGGAGTTTCTCAAAAAGTAACTCGTATACTTCCTGAAGCATTGCATAAATAATAATGTGATTCTGTGTAAGCACATCTTCATCAGAGTATTTCTCTCGAATCATAGTCCAGTACAAAAATGTATTTTCTGTAACAAATATATGCAAAAGTTCATGAATCACTGTTTCAATAAACTTTTCGTCTGACCGTATTTTTCCACCTTTTGCCACTACTGGCATTAGAAACGGAGTAGACATAGGATTCAAACCCCCACCAAAGACAAAACACTCAAGTGCTCTAGTTGGCACTCTCTTTGTTATTTTTACTAGTGTAGACATTACCTTATCTTCGGAATTCACTTCGTTCCAAGTGTTTTCCCAACCCTTTAAGACTTCTTTTATTTTTTCTATAGTAGGATACGTATCTAAACCTTTTTCAGTGAAGAGTCGCCTTCTACCTGCGTCTAATGGGTATGCATAAATAAATGAAATTTTTGGTGATGTCATATGTATAACAGTATATCAAAAACCTACTTACCTTTTACAGATTCATCTGAGACGACACATATTTGAGTGTCTTTTGATACTTTGCTGAGTAACTCAGTAAGGTCATGCAAGGACAAAGCCACACAACCCGCGGTTGGTGAATATGTTGGACGAGCGACATGCATAAATATCGCACTTCCTTTTCCTGGGATCGGAGGATTGTCGTTATAACCAAGAGGTACGATTACATCGTACACCTCATCTTCTCTCCAAAGTTTCTCATGACTTCCCCTGTAGGGTAGTTTTACGAGCTTGTTATAGTATTCATCATTAACATCATCAGACCATCCATCGTCTTCTTTTGTTTCTCTTGTTGGTAAATTTGTTTGAATCCCTTCAATTCTATCTTTTCTATAAAATACTTCCCTTAGAGGGAAACATCCAACTGGTGTTGCCCAGTCCCCTTCCTTTTTATCTGTTGTAAAACCATTCTTCCCGATAGCACATTGATATTCTTTACCATCAAAAACAAGCTTCCCAGAAGGATAAACGAGTATGTCTTTCTTCATATAAAAAATTATACCTCAAAATTAAACAACAAGTTGAGCTTGTTGTTTATGTCTAACTGTCTGGGCGACTTATTTTTAAGGAGTGATAACGACTATAAAAATAGAAGTACTCTTGTGGTGACGATGTTAGAACTTTTTTAGACTACACTCAGCTATAAAGTTAAATTTCTTGTAGGAATAAGGGTCTTCTTCTCTAAGACGTAAATCAAAGATATCGGTGTAAATTTGCCCATACATTGCATCAATTTTAAATTCTTTAGAAAGAACGTCTCGAAATTCATCTAATGAAAATTCAATATTGTGATATGGGCTACCGTGTGGTTTTCGTGGGGTCGAAATAATTAGTTTTCCATGTGGGTTTATATTTTTTCTTATTTCATTAAGAAAATTATTAGGATTCGAAACATGTTCAATCCCTTCCAAACTAACTACTACATCGAATAAATTCTGGTCTACAAAAAGTCCGCTCAATTCTTCTGCATCATGAGTAAAAAATTCAATGTTGTCTTTCTGAAAGAATTCCTTTGCGTGTTTAATAGCCCCTTCGTGCACATCGATTCCGATCACTTTTTTTGCTTTCTTTGAAAGTAGATTTGCGCCATACCCACTCCCACAAGGGACATCGAGAACAATGTCATCTCCATTTACATAATTTAATGCAAATTGATAACGAGCCAAGTGAGTAGGTTCGGTGTCCTCAACTTTTTGCGGAGCTTGTCTTTCTTTGTTTGTCTCAATCATAAATAATGAGCTGGTTGTCTGGTATGGCGTTAGAACTTTTATTATGACTCTTCCTCCCAAAAAAGACCTCTGCTTTTAGTACTTTCACTAAATACATCAACAAATCTTCTCATTACAGGAAAGAATTCTGTTGCTTTTGACTTTTTTCCTATATGCATTTCATAAGTAAATTTTAATGTCTTTAAGCATTTTTCACTAACAGGATCAAGGAGTTCGAAAATAGGTTCAATCTTATCTAAAGCATTTACAAAACGAGCCTCTGGAGAACTTTTCTCCTCGTACTCTTTCCATCTTTCTAGACCAATTTTATTAATTGGAGCAGGAAGTGATTTAAAAACTATCTCAGCATCATCTTTTTCTTGGTCTTCATCTGCTTTAGTTTTGAGATGGTATGGAACATCTCCATTAGGTATCTCTCCAAAGTCATGGAATAGTAGAATTTCATATACCCTTGCTCTATCCATTTTTCCATCTGGGTCCTCAAGAGGTAGAAAATATTGAGAAAGAAAAAGAAGTGCGAACACATGTTCTGCCACCGATTCACCATGAACTAGTGGGTCACGTGTTCCTGCGTACCGTAATTTTTTTTTAAGTTGATAAGCAACTCTTAACTGTTCCCCTAATTCAAGAATCTTTTTATCATCTACAGCTAAAATTTGTTCTGAATTCATAACAAAATTATACCCCAAAAATAACGAGCTGGCTGTCTGGGGCTCGAACCCTAACCAAC
>JABMNX010000026.1 GCA_013204405.1 Candidatus Kaiserbacteria bacterium
AGTACATACAACACTTGAAATTATTAGAAACCTGTCTAAAGAAAAAACCAACGTAGTCTTTTTCACACACTTAGCTGTACGAGAAACATCAATGGAGCTCTATGGTTTTTTACACGAAGAAGAGGAATTGTTTTTTGAACTTCTTATATCTGTGTCAGGTATTGGTCCAAAGTCAGCTCTCGCCATTATGAACCTCGAGACAGTCGCAACACTATCTTCTGCAATCGCGCACGGCGACACAACGTACCTTACAAAAGTGTCAGGTATTGGGAGGAAAAGTGCAGAAAAAATTATCATAGAACTGCGAGATAAAATAACGTCACTTGATATAGATGGAACTCATGCACACGAGGAAGATAAAGATGCACTTGATGCGCTAGTCTCTCTTGGTTATTCAACGAGAGAAGCTCGGGAAGCGCTTAAAATTGTTTCAAAGGATATTATTGGTACTCAAAAACGGCTCACAGAAGCACTTAAGATGCTTGGAAACAATTAATCAAACCGTCATGGACAGTATAGGAAAACAACATACGTGGCTTGAAAAATTATTACGGTTTACAGAAAAACTTATACCTAAGCGACTCTACCAGCTTGGTCAACCAACATATCACTTTCTACTCGCTCTTTTAGGAGCTCTTGTATATAGGTTTCCAAGCAAAGATATCCACGTGATTTTTGTCACCGGCACTAAAGGGAAAACAACGACTGTAGAACTTATCAATGCAATACTTGAAAAAAATGGCTATACAACAGCACTTGCGAGTACTCTCAGATTTAAAGTCGGTGAAACATCTGAACGAAATCTTTACAAAATGACTCTTAGAGGTAGGTTCTTTGTACAACGTTTTTTGCGGAAAGCAGTAGCGGCAAAATGTACCTATGCAATAGTCGAGATGACATCAGAAAGTGTTACTCAGTCGCGACATAGGTTTATAAGTCCTAATGCTCTTGTGTTTACCAACCTCTCCCCTGAACATATCGAATCACACGGTTCTTTTGAAAACTATGTACAGGCAAAACTTAAGCTACGAGATGCTGTTGAACACTCTCCTAAAAAAGACGCTGTGGTAATTGCAAACATAGATGATGAGCATGGAAAAGATTTTCTGAAGGTTTCTCGTGCACAAGGTATTCCCTTCTCGCTGCAAGATGTAACTTATACAACAACACCTAGTGGGTTAACGATTATGTATAAAAATATATCTATACAGTCAAAACTTGAGGGAGTGTTTAATGTTCAAAATATTCTTGCAGCAATTAAACTTGGAGAGTATCTCGAAATCCCTCTCGATATTATTAAACAAGGAATCGAGAACGTGTCACTTATTAGAGGACGTGTTGAACATGTGTCCCGTGGACAACTATTTGACGTAGTCGTCGACTATGCACACACTCCTGACTCACTTGAAAAACTGTATGAAACATTTGCACATAAAAAAATGATTTGCGTACTTGGAAACACTGGTGGAGGACGTGACACATGGAAGCGCCCTGAGATGGGACGCATTGCAGAAGAGTACTGTGAAAACGTTATACTAACCAATGAAGACCCATATGATGAGGATCCGGAACAAATAGTGCTCGATATGAAAGAAGGTATGAACAAAGAGCCAACGATATGTATGGACAGAAGGAAAGCAATCCACGAAGCATGTGTGCGTGCACATAAAAAACCAATAGAAACCGCGGTGATAATAACAGGTAAAGGGACTGACCCATATATTATGGAAGCTCATGGAAAAAAGACTCCATGGGATGATGCAACTGTGGTGCGAGAGGAGTTGGATAAAATAATCAGCGTATAAATAGAACTTTTATTTTTGTAGGCTAAAGAGTACTATACACATATACTAGACAATGAAAGTATATCCATTAAAAAAACAAACTGACAGAGGAGAGGCTGGAAGTGAGCTTATTCTAGTTGCATCAATAATCATTATATTAGGAATACTATGGGTACTTTCTGGCGGACCCGAACGTTCTGATCAAAACCAACAGTCGGATATTGTTACGTTCTCCTCAAGAGACAGTATTATCTCTGGAATTAATAGTTTTTTTATACCAATAACGCGCGAATCATCGGGGGTAGAAACATATGAAACTGACCAGGAGTATAAAGATGTTGTTGAAGAATTCGGTCAAGTAAGGGACTTTGGTGAGACTTCTCCTTATTGGGGACTTGTCACTATTAAAAAAACCTCAAGTGGACCCAAACAAACTTCAGCAAAAAACGAATATATCACGCTTAATGTGTCATACAAGCTTTCTGAATCATTAACAATCACCGGATGGAAACTTCAGAGCATGGTTTCCAACGAGACGATAACTATCCCTGAAGCTACAAAAGTATCAACATCAGGAAATGTAAATATAGAACAACCCATAGTGGTTTCAGCAAAAGATGAACTGTACCTACTCACTGGGTATTCACCAATTGGAAACTCGTTCCAAATCAACAAATGCTCAGGGTACTTTGAACAATTTCAAGACTTTACTCCATCAATCCAGAAACTGTGCCCACTTCCAAGAGAGGAGTTTGTCTTTGCAGAAAGTGACCCGCTTCGCTTTGGAGAT
>JABMNX010000027.1 GCA_013204405.1 Candidatus Kaiserbacteria bacterium
ACATACACCCTTGACGAATTACTCCCGTATCAATGGTCAAATAAAAAATGACAACCATAACACCACAATTCCCACTCGTTGATGCACTACTTCTTACTCCACAAGAAGGTGTTGATGGAATGATTGGTATCTGTACTAACACATCTGCTCCTGGGCAAGTATTCAATGAAATTGAAGAAAAAAATCGAAATGCTGTTTCGGTACTCGGACCACTTATAGTAAGTAGGGATGGAACAGAACGAATGATTCTTAATTCACTTTCCCACCCAACGCTAAAGTATCTCATTCTCTTTTCAGAAGAATCCCTCACATTCTCTCCAAGTACTAACCTGCTCTTAGCACTTAAAGACGGCTTGGACACTGAAAAAGAAGGAAACTACATACGTAACGGCAAAGCAGCTTCTGCACACTTTCCGAACCTGTCAAAAGAAGTCGTCGATTCTTTTAGAGACTCTGTTGTGGTGCTTCCGTTATTTATGTATCAAAGTAATTTTAGTGATGTTGTTGTGAAAGACTATCTCGATTGGATTGCCCCACAGATTCCTCCACACATCCACACATTTTTAACTGAAGTTAACTCAAAGAAGAAGATCTACTATGATGTGCTTAATACATTAATCACAATGCTCCAAGAACTTCCGTATACAGAAAAAGAAGCTGTTAACCTCAACCCAAAAGATTTCCAACACTTACAACCTCCTAAAATAGAACTCGAAAATAAGATAACACAATACGATGTTCCATTCCGAGTTTCTAGAGAAAAAAATCAACTCAGAGTAGATATAGAAGTTGATGCTGCTACATACACCATTGTAGGAGATAATGATTTTCTTATTGAGTATTCTCTCATGAAATTTCTTGGTGAAAGAAAAAATCTTTTTTCTTCATTACACCAAATGCTTCTCGGTGCTGAATTAAATAGGATAAATACTGAAATTCTTAATAATATTTCCAGTCCTTCTTTTGTGAAGGAAAATAATATTAGCGGAAGTGAAAAAATTCCGCTCGAATCCAATATCTCTCTTGTACCCGACCACGAGTACTATTACAAAGTTGGTGTAAAAGACGAAACAGTCTCTGTGATGTGTATGGCATTTGATGTATGCGAAGAGGTGTTTGAACTGCAGTCAAAAAGCTTTAGTAGTATTATCGAGTGGCTCTCTGAAAAAAACCGATTCGAGGACTATGAAATGGATATACTCCATCGCTTTGATATTGGTGGTCAAATAGGACGCGCAGGAATTGCTGCCCAATCAGGATATTTATTTATGCAGGACTTCCCAAGTATCTTTAAAATAAACACGGAAAGACTTCCTTTGCTTATTTCAGAAAGTGATTCTTTCTTAGATGTGCACCGGAACCTTCTCCTTAAAATATACACCCAAGGACTTACGGAAGAACACGGAGACACTCAAAAAGGTTTAGCAAGAACTGGGATTGTTCTCGCAATATACCGAAACGCCCCTATCGCACTCAAATCTCTTCCTATTATTTATAAACAAGGAGAGCTTTCTCCAGAGGAAATGCGTGAAGCATATAAAGAGCAACTCTTACGCTTTGACCACGATGGGAGTTATAGTTATGGAGAACGGACACGCGCATTCTTTGGATTTGACCAACTTCCACACACATCTCATGTTCTTAAGGAAAACCCACATAAAGCAACGGTAATCCAACGATATGACCCGTCTCGTGACATGGGAAGTTTTATTGAAGAAGAAACTGGTAAGACAAAATTTACACATGACCCATGCTTAACTCATGACATATTCTTTATAAAAGATAAAAAACTGCACTCATTCCATATTGCACGTGCACACAACACCCCAAATGCATATCCAGAAAATATATTTGGTCTCTATGATGCGTATGTAACAACAATACAAAACGAACTTGGTATTGGTGGTGGTGATATGTACATGCTCTCAAGTAGGGCAAACATTCTACTCCTCACAGAAGAGCAACGTGTACGAAAAATAATAGCGGAACCATCTAAACCTATTGGGGAAGTGGACTCTTCTAGTGGTCCATACCTACTCGGAGAAAACGTAAAAGAAAGAGGAGAAAATTCTGGAGTAGAGTATATCTTCACTCCACATTCAAAACTTATTGATAGGCCATGTCATACAGCACTGGATAGAATTGAAAATTTTGAAGGTGTGAATACGTTAGAAAAAGCAATTACGTACCTCAAGGAAAAAGGTGTGATGCATAACAACCCAGTTCTTACCACATACCAAGCAGGAAAATCTGACTCACAGGGAGACCATCTAGTATTCTTTCAAGCAAATGTGTTCGGCGGTAAGATTCACTCAACTGCAGTATTTATAAATCACACAAGTGTAACTCTTAAAGAAGATAAGGAGTTTCTGGATTACATAGCAACTAAGCACTCTGAAGATCTCGGATTCCCTCTTGGTGACTTAACGCTGTTTTATATTAACGCTTCATAAAAATGAAAAACGACTACTCACATATTAAAGTAATTGGTTTTGATTTAGACCAAACGTTATATCCAAAATCACCAGATATTGATGAGGCTATTCAGGTATATATCTATAAAAAAATCGCCACTCATAAAAATGTGACAGTAGGAGAAAGTAAGAAACTCTTCTCTGATTTATATAGGGAAGGAAATGGATTAAGTGGCAGAAAAACCCTTATCGAGCTAGAAATACCTGATGCATCTGAGATTATCCAGGAAGCACTTGAAAATGCCGACATCGCCTCAATTCTTGAGCCAGATGAATCGGTTTCCGTACTGCTTAAGAAGCTTAAAGAACAATATAAGAATATTGATATTATTACTGGCTCAAATAATGACCAAACTAAAAAAAAGCTAAAAGCTCTGTCTATTTCTGAAAATATATTTAATCACATTATAGTTGATGAAGATGCTTCGAAGTCAGATGGAGAAGCTTACCGCTTGTGGATATCCCGCTATGGTGAATTCAATTCAAGTGAGTTCTTATACATAGGAGACCGTGAAGGACCAGACCACGAAGTCCCCTCTTCTCTAGGAATTAAGACAATATTAGTGAACGTTCAAAAAGTGAACCCTGATATTGATATACCACAATTAAAAAGTATCCAGAGTATAGACAGTTTCTTACTATAAATGAAATAGTTACCACCTTACAACAAAACACCCTTTCAAAACAGAAAGGGTGTTTTGCTTCATCAAAATATAAAACTTAGCCTTTTATTTCAATCCCCATACTTCGAGCTGTTCCTGCAATAATCTTTGCTGCCTGTTTTACATCATTTGTATTAAGGTCAGACATCTTCTGCTCTGCGACCTCTTCAATTTGTTTCTGAGTCAATGTACCTACTTTACTAGAAACGTTCTTCCCAGAACCCTTTGGCTTTCCAAGTATCTTAAGTAACAGACGTGAAGCAGGTGACGTTTTAAGGATAAAATCAAATGTTCTATCGTCGTATACTGAAAGCTCTACTGGAATTATATCCCCCATCATTTCTCGGGTCTTTTCATTAAATTGGTTCACAAATTCTCCAATGTTAATTCCAACTGGACCAAGTGCAGTTCCAACAGGAGGCGCTGGAGTAGCCTTTCCACCTGGTATCTGAAGCTTTATTTTTCTCATTACTTTCTTTGCCATAATTGTCTTATTCTACTTATATTTTCTTAACCTGCAAGAAGTCGAGCTCGACCGGTGTTTCGCGCCCAAACATAGGCACTAACACCTTAACTTTTCCTCTCTCTTCATCAATCTCACCAACTTTCCCCTCAAGCTCCTTGAACGGACCATCGACTATTGAAACAACTTCATCAATAGCTAAGTCAATCTTGTGTTTGACTGTATCTGAGTTCATTCGTGAGAAGAGTTCGTCGATTTCTTTCTGTGTAAGAGGAACTGGTTGTGTTCCTGAACCAACAAACCCTGTTACCCGTGGAGTATTACGAACCACATACCATGAGTCGTCTGTAACAATCATGTTCACGAGAATGTATCCAGGGTAAATTTTTTCCTCCTCCTCAACTCGTTTTCCTCCTTTAATTTTAACTTTCGTTTCAGTTGGTACCACAACATCAAATATCTTACCTTCCATACCAAGAGAATCAATGCGTTGCTTGAGATTACGTAACACCGCGTTTTCATACCCAGCATATGTGTGGATTGCGTACCAATGACGATCAGCTGTTCCTTCTTGTTTTGCCATATTAAATAAAGAACGTGTTAAGTATATTGGTAAAAATAAAATCAAAAAAACCAAGAAGCGCTGCAATGAAAACAGAAATTGCGATTACGAGGACTGTAAAAACAGTAGTCTGTTTAGTTGTAGGCCATGATACATGCTTAAATTCACCGCGTGTATCTCGTATGTATTGAATAAGTCGTTTCATAATTAATATAATCTTAAATGTATAGATAATTGACTTCTCTTCTATTTAAAAACCCCCTAAGGGGGTGTTTCAGCAATAATAGCATAACCAAACAAAAAGTCAAAAAATGACCCCGAACCTGTGGGGTCATTTTTTAGATACTATTAACGCCTTATTTATCGAATCTCGTACGTGATATTTACATTAGAAGTAATACGGTTCTCTCCTAATTCAATTTTAGGCGCTACTACGTATTCACCTCCTATCCCGGACTGAGCGACCCCTGAGTCAAAACGTCCATAATATCCTGACTCATACTCATTAAAGTTTACTACTCGGACAAGATAAACTCCAAGGTCATCAGCAAGTGCTTCAGCTTTTGTTTTTGCGTCTTTTAGGGCTTCTTTTCGAGCTTGTCGATTGAGCTCATTCTCATCATCAATAGTGAATGAAAGTCCTGAGATATTCTGTATATCAAAACTTCCTACCCCAGCAAGAAGTTCTCCAGCTTTTTCAGTATCGCGAACTTTTACTTGTGTGCTCTGACTAATTTCAAACCCAACCAACTTCCGCTCTCCTTGTGGGCACGGGTATGTGATACACACTATTCTTTCTTGTTCATATTTTGGATACACGTTGTATCCGATAGTTTTAATATCTTTTTCTTCAACTCCGTTTTCTTTAAGGTATTCAACTGTTTTATTTGCAATTTCTGTTGCATCAGCTTGTACTACTTCAACTGTTGCTCCTTCCTTGATAACGGAAAAGGTAAATATCCCTGTGTCAGGCACTGCAAATACTTCTCCTTCTCCTTGTACAGAAATAGTATTTGTCGGTTGAATTCCTGAGCCTACATATTTCCATCCTTGAACTTCGGTAATAGTAACCGCTAATAGGTAAACTGAAAAAAGAACTATTGCGATTAAGAGTGGTACGCGCATTCTTTTATTATGCATATGAGCAAATCCGGGTCCGCAATGTGGTTTACCGTCTCCTACGTGTTCCCCTTTTTGGTGTTCGTGGTTATGTTCGTGTTCCATGATGTGTATGTTAATTTGCTAATTAGTGACTATAAGTATACCAAAATGTGCATAAAAATACTCAATCAATGAAGATGTTGAAAATACAAAACCTATCCTAAAGGTAGTCCAATAATGAACTGTATTCTATAAAACCAAACAGCTCAAAGCCATATTGGATGAGTAGACCAAAATTATTTGTTACCAACAGGAGTCCAAGGATAATCAGGAATATTCCCCCTATAACTGAAACCCACTTAAGATATTGAGAAAGTTTTGTTATATACGTTGTTGCGTGGGAAAAACCGACTGCAACAAAAAGAAATGGGATAGCAAGTCCAACTGAGAACACCGTTAGGAGAAGTGCCCCATCAAGTACTGTGCTTGAGGTAGATGCAAGAAGTAGTATTGAGCCTAAAATAGGTCCAACACATGGTGTCCATCCAAATGCAAACGCTGATCCTATTATAAGAGAACTTGAAGGCTTCCCTATTTGAATCCACTGCGGAGTTTTGATTTTTCTGTCAGTCTGAAGAAACGGCAAGTTGAACACTCCCAACATAAAGAACCCAAATAAAATTACGAATACGCCTCCAATGCGTGTAAGCCAAATACGGTACGGAATAAGTCCTTGTCCGATAACTCCAGCTAAAGTCCCTAATAATATAAAAACAATAGAAAAACCAAGTACAAAAAAGAAGCCATTTAAAAATATCTTTTTTCGCACCACATCTCGTTTCGTGTCATCTTCTAAATCTTCTTTTGAAACACCACTAATGAAACCGAGGTACGCAGGAACCATTGGTAATGTGCACGGAGCGAGAAATGTTAGTAACCCTGCCACAAATGCTGAAAGTATAAACCCTATTCCTATAATTTCCATATATTAATTTCTTATTGCTGATTGAATAATTGTACGAATCTGTTCATATGGGAGCGCTCCGCTAAATGGAAAAGTCTCTCCTTTTTTGTTTACTACAATAACATATGGAGTACCTCTTCCTCCTGAATCAATAGCATTTTGTGTCTGGTCCTGAACAATTTCACGTATCCGACTCTCTCCCATACACTTCTTGAGTGCGTCAGCTTGAATTCCATTACTAGAAGCGATGTCTTCATATAGTGCCTCACTAAGAGAATCCTGACTCGCAAACAATTGCTCAGTAAAATTCCAAAAAGACTCATTTCCACCCAGTTGAGCGACACATTCCCCAGCTACACCAGCACTAAATGCATTTGAGTGTATTGAGGTTAAGGGAAAGTGTCTGTATATCCATTTAACTTCCCCGTCAAAATCTTCAACTATTTGATTTAATGTCGAGTGCACTCTCTGACAAAATGGACACTCATAATCTGAGAACTCAATTATAGAAACCTCTGCACTGGGGTTTCCTTTAATATGGTCCATTTCGTTTACTGGATTAACATTATTAGCAATCTGGGAAAGATTATTTCCAAATGCGGTGGGGCTTCCAAGTATTCCGCCACCTGAGAACATAATAGCCCCAGCTATTATTACCCCAGCTATTACTATTGAAATGGGGACACTGTATTCCTCAAGAGTCTTTTGATTCATACACATATTTATACCACACAGAATCATCTCTTAAAGAAGGTCGTGCTACAATACTTGAATGTCTATATTCATGTATACGCTACTTAGTGTTGTGATAGTGAGCCTCATCTCTCTTATCGGAACATTTACACTTTCAATAAATAAGAGAGTTCTTGACCGTTCTATCTTTTTCCTCGTCAGCCTTGCTGTTGGAGCCCTCTTTGGTGACGCGATAGTTCATCTTATCCCTGAGGCGTTTGCGTCATTTGAAAATACGACGACCCCTGCTCTCTTTATTATTATTGGAATTTTTACTTTCTTTATACTTGAAAAGTTCTTGCATTGGCACCACTGTCATGGAAATCATGATAGTGACTGTGATGTAGTGCGCCCACTTGGACGTTTAATTCTTTTTTCAGATGGAGTTCACAACTTCCTTGATGGTGCAATTATTGCCGCAGCGTACCTCGTTAGTATTGAGGTAGGAATTGCAACCACATTTGCAATTATTCTCCACGAAATCCCCCAAGAAATTGGTGACTTCGGAGTGCTTATTCACTCTGGGTACACTCGCGCTCGTGCACTTTTTGTTAACTTCCTTTCAGCACTTGTCGCAATACTTGGAGCTGGTTTTGTATTCTTGCTTGGAGACATGAGCCAGGACGTTACTCCAGCACTTATTGCACTCGCTGCTGGTTCTTTCCTCTACATCGCAGGTTCTGACCTAGTACCAGAATTACAAAAAACTTCTGATGTCAAAAAATCAGCACTGCAGTTTATTGCAATAATTATTGGAGTTGGACTTGTATTAATGGTGTAGCTTTGATTTTTTACTTATCAGAACGTTTACTCTTTTCCTGCTCATACACCCTTTCTCTCAATGCACTTGTTGAGTAGCCGTGGTCACGACTATTAAACACCATCTGTATTGGCAAATCATGACCTGTATACTGCTTACCTTCCCAGTCTGCACCTATAATACGAACATCTATACCCATAGGGTTATCTTTTAGGAAATCATACAATTCGGACTCCGTTGTATACACAAATACTTGGTCAATATACTTAATCCCCTCAAGCATTACATGGCGTTCCTCTATACTTTGAACTGGTTTATTTTTTTCTTGCCTGTCTATATTTGGGTCTGTCTGTAATCCAACAATCAAATAATCACAGTGTTTCTTACACTCTTCAAACATTAGTACATGACCCGCATGACACAAATCAAACGCTCCGCACGTAAACCCTTTAATTTTTTTATTTTCCATTTCTCGTTAAAAACTTAAACATAAACTTTGGGTGCCTAGAGAGAATCGAACTCTCATCACGGGTTCCACAAACCCGAGTGTTAACCGTTACACCATAGGCACCATATTGTAAGCCGTTTTAAATAACAAGGTGGTCTTGTTATTTATGTATAGCTTGGAGACTCATCGACTATACCAGAAAAATGGTTTGAAAGTCGAGCTAATGCGTACAAAAGGGATGAAAGTCGATTAAGATACGCAAGAGTCCACTTCCCAACTTCCTGACTTCCCTCCTCAGTGACACCAATAACTCTACGTTCGGCGCGACGTGCAAATGTTCGAGCAACATCAAAACGTGCAGCAAGTTCAGTTCCTCCTGATATAAAGAACGTAGAGATAGGGGGGAGTTCTTTTTCAATTGCATTAACAATTTCTTCAACGTCTCTTACTTTTTCTTCTCCGATGGTCTTGTCAGCTCCAGCAAGCTCAGCTTGAATAATAAACAGATTGCCTTGAATTGTATGCACAAGAGATTCAAATGAATTACCTGAAATCTTAAACCCAGACTCCTTGCCGAGAACTTTACACAACCCTAAGAATGAATTCACTTCATCAAGAGAGCCGAGCGCCTCAGCAATACTAGAGCTTTTTGATATACGTTGGTCACAACCAAATGTACCCGTTGTTCCATCGTCTCCCTTTCCTGTGAATAACATAGAGAAATTATAGCATCCAAAAATACTTAATTCGTTTTTTGTATTGGCGCGACTCACATCAATATTTTAATTCACTTCGTTTTTAAAATATTGTGTGGTTCCTGCCCTGACTCATTCGTCGTACTCGCTCCGCTCCGTGCGACATCATTCCGTCTCACAAAAACGTAGAAAATGAAGCATTAGCTTCGTTTTCTTACAGTTTTGTGCCCAGGAGAGGACTTGAACCTCCACACCTTGCGGCACTAGTACCTCATACTAGCGTGTATACCAATTTCACCACCTGGGCATTAAGCCTATGTTACTCTTTTTTAGGCTCTTCTTCCACTACTGCCTCTTCCGTAGATGGAGTCTCTTCAGAAACTTCCTCCTTAACTTCCTCTACACCAACCTCTTTGCTTTCTTCTGCTTTTACTTCATCTTGAACTGCTTCAGCTGTAACTTTTGCTTCTTCATCTGCCTTAGCATCTGCTTCAGCCTTCGTTTTATCTTCTATATCTGAGTTAGTAGAAAGATCCACCATTTGCATTTTTCGAATCTGGCGCTTAATTTCTCGGGCGACTTTTTCACGAATATGGTAAAGTTTCGCTCGACGAACTTTCGATCGTTTCACAATTTCAATCTTATCAATCATAGGAGAGTAAAGAGGGTAAATTTTTTCAACACCAACTCCACCTGAAATTCGACGTACGGTAAACGTAGCACCTGCTTCATTTCCATGTTTTTGAGCAAGAACCAATCCTTCAAATGCCTGGAGTCGTGTTTTTCCTTTTTCTTCAATCTTCTGCCATACTCGGACAGTGTCACCAGCACGGATACCGAGCTCTCTTCGGCTTTCCATATTTACTGGCGAAATGATTATTCCTTTCTGATTTATAAGCTGATTCATAATAGAGAGTACTGTACCACAGCCCCTATAACCACGCAATATCTGAAACTTCTGGCACAGAAGACCGACTATGCCTTTATCCCCAAAGACTTGAGTGCTCTGGTAAAATCCTCTGGAAGTGGTGCCTCACACGTCTTACGCTCTCCATTTAAAAGAGTGAATGATATTGAACGAGCATGGAGCGCTGGTCGGTTAAATTTAAACAAACACGGCCGTTTCTCCGCGTATATATGGTCGCACACAATTGGGTGGTGTATTGCCTTAAGATGAACACGAATTTGGTGAGTCCTTCCTGTTTTAGGACTTAAAGACATATAGGTAACTGGTTCACTTGTTTCTTTATCTATTACACGACTCAGTGTGACCCACTCGGTTATCGCAGACCTGAGGGTGCCACTCTTCCCTCTCATTGCTGACCACTTACGTGGTTTTTTCTTGGTGCGTCCAATCTCCATATCAATAAGTCCTTTATCGGCCTTTGGATGACCATATACAAGTGCCACGTATTGCTTTCCGAGTGTACGAGCTTGAAACTGTTGTTTTATAAATGCATGAGCAACTTGAGATTTTACAATAATCATTACCCCTGAAGTCGTCCGATCAAGTCGATGGACAATTCCTGGTCGAGGTATGTACACCCCCTGAGGACTCATTCCATCTTCCCCCACCTCTTTTACCTCAGGATATTTTTCAAGTACCCAATCCACAACTGACGGTTCCTGATTTCTTCCGTCAAAATGCACAATAAGCCCCGCGGGCTTGTTGATGACTACCACATCATTATCTTCATATAGTATTGGAATATCCATTTTATATTAATTACTTACCCCTCCTTCTTTCTCGAGATGAATACTCCTCTAATATTTCTAAAAATTCCTCCTTTAAAAAGGCTGGCCAATACGTTTCAACAAAAAAGAGTTCACTATAGACTGACTGCCACGGTAAGAAACCAGATAGTCGTTTTTCTCC
>JABMNX010000028.1 GCA_013204405.1 Candidatus Kaiserbacteria bacterium
AAAGTTCCTATCAATTCCACAGAGAGCATGTTTTTTTAGGTCGTCTACTGTTGCACCAGTTATTTTATTAGTGGAATATGTTCGTTTTTGTAATAACTCAAGTTCAACAGATGGAGGGTTGTAGAAAGAAAGTTCTCTAGCGACGTCTTTTGTTTCAAAAAGTACGTTGTCTGAAGTATCAAGCACTGTGTACGAAAGTGTTTTCTTGGTTCGAACACTAAAGTCCGCAAGTATCTTTAATACTAAAGGAGAGACTATTCCTACAGGACTTTCAACAAGGGTGGTAACATGTTCGATATCAAAATCATTATGATGGATTGCCTGTATGAGCGCACCTTGTTCCGATGATATATCAAGCAGGTGATTGTCTGACTCTATTTTCCCAGAACAGTAGGAATGGCCAGACGAAGAAGTTATGCACGTTGCGGTGTTTTCATTTTTCTCTCGTGAACTGTCTTTTAGAATAGAGAGAGCGAGAGCTTTCTTCAGTTCGTGTGACTGTGCCATAGGTTAGTGGATTTCGACGTTACTTCTGAGTTTACTGACCTGGAGACCTCCTGATTCCCAATCGTAATGAAGAGATTTACAGATAAAATCATTAAGAAGGTGAATTTTGTCCCGTTCAAGTCGATGGTACATTTTTTCAGAACGTTTACTTGATAACCGTAGTGTAGGTCTAAATGGAACTGGAAATGCGTAGTATGGAATAAGGTTTGTTTTTTCTTCAGGCTCTACTAACAGCGCGGTAATTGGTTTTCCAAGTATCTCAAGTGCATAATCTACTCGATGTGAACCATCACAAATAGTGTAGAAGGTGTAGTCCCCGTTGTAGTTAACTCCATAGTTAATAATTGGAGAGTTAGGGTTAAAAATATACAAGTAATCAAACTTACTTACTTCGTCTATGTAAAAACCGTTTAAATATTTTTCACTTAGAGAATGAAGATTTTTTCGCGCGTCACGTACGTGGGTTCCTTTGAATCGTTTGCTAAGTTTTTTAAAATCCAAGAAACCGTTCTTGAGAGGGTATGTATGCTTTTCAATTATAGGAGGAAGCACATGGAAATCTCCTCTACCTTCCCAGTGGTACTTGACCCCCGAATCTAGCTTATCGATTCGTAATTTTTTAGAACGCAAGAATTTGTCTACAGTTTTTATTATATTTGTTTGGTTTTCATAAATAGTCGGTTGTGGTGTAAAGAGCGGAAATCTCTTTTTGCCGATTAAAATCTCAGGAGATGATCCTGCGTACTTTTCTGGGTATATTGTAGTAAGAGAAAATTTAGCTTTTTTATAAGGATGTAGATTTTCTCCGTGTTTATCATAAAGACCACGAAAGGTTGTTTGACGAATCATTCCTTCTAATTCGCTCATTGGTATAACCTGTTGTAGGGTAAGTTTATCCATAGAATTCATTACACTATATACACTGAGGGCAGGAGGGGCAACTTGACTGATTCTATATATAGGGTCATTTCGGAGTCCTTTTGATGGGTGGTATAATGATGTGAATTATGGGGACAAAAATCAAAATTAAAAAACTTAATCCTGACGCAAAGATTCCTTACTATGCCCAAGAAGGGGATGCTGGAATGGACATGTGTTCTATTGAGGATTTGGTTCTTAAGCCTGGAGAGAGAAGGGTTATTGGAACAGGGTTATCTATTGAATTACCTGAAGGGTTTGTAAGTTTAATCTGGGATAAAAGTGGTATTGCCTCTAAAGGAATTAAAAAGATGGGGGGAGTTATAGAGCACACATATAGGGGAGAGTATAAGGTGGTTTTAGTTAATTTATCCTCAGAAGATTATGAGATTAAGAAAGGGCAGAAGATCGCTCAATTATTGATTCAACCGATTGAAACTGTTGAGATTGAAGAGGTGGAAGAACTTTCAGAAACAAAACGGGGAGAAGGAGGTTTTGGAAGTACGGGAAGATAATTTATATGATTTCATTTTTTAAAAAAAATAAACACCACTTTCCTGTGGCCGCCTTGGTGTTTGGGTTGGTGTGGGATTCACTTACACTGGGGCGACCCGATGAATTATATGGGAATCTCGTACTTCTGTCGTACTTAATCGTCTCTGGTTTTTGTATTGTATTGATGGCACGAAGAGAACTGCTTCAAAAAGAACCAAAGATTTGGCTTTCGATTATTACTCAATTTTCTTTTGGAAACTTAGCGGGAGGGCTTTTAGTGTTGTACATAGGAAGTGCTACGTTTGTTGGTAATTGGCCGTTTTTATTGATTATTGTGGGACTCCTTATAGGGAATGAAGTATTTAAGACTCGATATGAACAGCTTCACTTTAACACTATTGTTTACTACCTCCTTACGCTTTTATATTCAATTCTTATTGTTCCAGTACTCTTTCGCTCAATTGAGGCATGGACATTTTTAGTGAGCATGACACTCAGTATTATTATTATTGGTATTTTCTTGTACATTCTTAATTTTGTCGCACGGGATGTTTTAATTAAAAGTAGGGCAATACTTATACGGGGTATCTTTGCAGTTCTGATTATTTTTGGAACGTTGTATTATTCAAATATCATTCCACCTGTACCACTCTCAGTTCGTGATATCGGCATCTTTCACTCCGTTGAACGTGTTGGAGGAAACTATCGAGTGACTTATGAAAAAGAAAATTGGTACACATTTTGGAAAAAATCTGATTCAAAGATTTACCTCAGTACTACAAACACGGCGTCATGCTTTAGTGCTATCTTTGCGCCGACAGAATTAGATACACCTGTGCTACATGTATGGGAGAAATTCAATAAAGACTCTGAAACATGGGAAGAAAAAGGAAGATTCGATTTTCCAATTTCGGGTGGACGTGTTGCGGGGTATCGCGGATATAGTGAGAAGACAGTGGACGAGGGCAAATGGCGATGTTCTGTTGAGACAAAACGAGGAGCACTCCTCGGACGGGTTGGGGTACTAGTTTCTTCAGGAAGTGCTAGTAAATTCGTCACGGATACTCGTTAGCGGTCTTTTATTAATTTCGTTATACTCAACCCTATGATTCGTGAGACAATTACACATTCTATACAAGAAGCGCTTAACGCTGTTGGCATAACCGCAGAAAATATAGTATTAGAACATCCTGTAGATTTAAGTCACGGTGATTTTTCATGTAATGTCGCAATGATGCTTGCAAAAAAAGAAGGAAGGAACTCAAAAGAACTTGCAGAAGAAATAGTAAAGAATCTAAAAGAGACTTCTGAAATTCAAAAAGTTGAGGTTGCAGGTCCAGGATTCATTAATTTTTTTCTTTCACAAGAGTTTTTTACAGGGCAGATTGAAAATATTTTAGAAGAGGAAAGTAAGTGGGGGAGCAATGAGCTCCTTAATGGTAAAAAAATAATGGTTGAATATACACAACCAAACCCATTCAAACCATTCCATATCGGGCACTTAATGAGTAATACTATCGGAGAGTCTATTTCTCGACTCGTCGAATTTTCTGGTGCAGAAACTAGGCGGGCGAATTACCAAGGTGACATTGGTCTTCATGTTGCAAAGGCACTATGGGGTATTGGTAAAGAAGGATTTGATGCACGAAGTGTTGGTGATCTTGGTATTGCATATGCGTATGGTCATGAGAAATATGAAGAAGATGAGAATGCAAAGCTTGAGATTATTGAACTTAACAAACGTATTGTTGCGAAAGATTCTGACTTAATGGATACATATACTATTGGGCTTAATACATCACTGAATCATTTTGAAGAGATTTATAAAGTCCTTGATACAAAGTTTGACTACTATTTTTTTGAGGGTCAATCGTTACCTATTGGACTTGAGATGGTGGAGAAGGGTCTTGAGAGTGGTATTTTTAGGGAAAGTGAAGGGGCGGTTGTGTTTCCTGGTGAAGAGTACGGATTCCACACACGTGTATTTAAGACACAATACGGTACAACTACATACGAGACACGTGACTTAGGACTTCCGCTCCTTAAGCAAAAAGAATTTAACTTCGATACAAGTATTACAATTACAGCAGTTGAACAAAAAACATATTTTGATGTTGTGTTCAAAGCGTTTTCATTACTCAACCCAGATTTTAAAGGAAAATTAATCCATATACCGCACGGCATGATGCAGTTAGCATCTGGTAAAATGTCTTCTAGAAAAGGTAATGTGATTACCGGAGAGTCACTTATTAATGAAATGAAGACGGGGGCACTTAAAAAGATGAAGTCTTCTGAGGTAGAAAACAAGGATGAGGCAGCAGAACAGGTTGGTGTTGCAGCAATTAAATATTCAGTTCTTAAACAATCAACAGGTAAAAACATATCATTTGATGAAGAACAGTCACTCTCTTTTGAAGGAGATTCAGGTCCATATTTACAGTATACAAATGCCCGAATTCTTTCTATTTTAGATAAGGCTAAGACTGAAGGAATTAAAGAAGAAGTGAGAAAGCTTTCGGGGGTGACTGAAATAGAAAAATTACTTCCGCGTTTTCCCGAAGTTGTTGAACGCGCAGCACGGGAATACGAACCACATTATGTAACAACATACCTCACAGACGTAGCCTCTGCGTTTAATAGCTGGTATGGGCAGACAAAGATTCTTGATGGAACTGATGAGGCACCATATAAACTTGCATGTGCTCACGCGGTTTCTATAACACTCAAAAATGGTCTCTGGCTTTTAGGTATCAAGGCTCCAGAGAGGATGTAAAGTTCTCTTTCAAGGTCGGCTTCTATTTGCTACTATCTATTAACATATGGCAGATGATAAGGACATTTCGAATAAAGGGGGTAATATGAAAAATACCCAAAAGAAAAGTGATATCGCTTTACGCGAAGAAGCCATTTTAGCTTTTTGGAATACAAATAATATATTCAAGAAGTCAGAAGAAAAAGACTCCCCAAAGGGTGAGTACGTGTTTTATGACGGCCCACCGTTTGCTACTGGTCTTCCTCATTATGGGTCATTACTTTCTTCGATAGCAAAAGATGTAGTGCCGCGATACAAAACAATGTGTGGTTTTCATGTTCGCCGTAGATGGGGTTGGGATTGCCATGGTCTTCCTATTGAGAACATGATTGAAAAAGAGCTTGGTCTTAAGAGTAAAAAAGATATTGTTGAAATGGGTATAGACGTATTTAACGAAGCGTGTAGAGATTCTGTTCTACGATATGCGCATGATTGGAAAGATTATGTTGAGCGTGTAGGAAGATGGGTTGAGTTTGAAAATGCATACAAGACTATGGATAACTCATATATTGAGAGTATATGGTGGTTCCTTAAGAACATGCACAAAAAAGATTTATTATACGAAGGACGTAAGGTGCTTTTATATTGTCCTCGTTGTGAGACTCCACTTGCTAAAGCAGAAGTTGCAATGGACAATTCATACAAAGATGTTACTGAGGAGTCAGTATATGTGAAGTTTAAAATTAAAAATCCAGAAGAAAATAATTTACCAGACAAAACATCTATTCTTGCATGGACAACAACCCCATGGACACTTCCAAGCAATGCTGCGCTTGCAGTAGGCGAGGATATTGATTATGTTCTTGTTAAAACAAAAGAACACGGTAATGTAATTCTTGCTAAAAGTAGAATTGGAGTTCTTGAGATAGATCATGAGGAGATAAAAAACTTTAAAGGAAAAGAAATTATTGGCATCTCATATGAACCGTTGTATGAGATTCTAAAGGTTCTCGAGAGTAATAAAAAAGATACACACACTATTTTGCCTGCAGACTTTGTTACAGCAGAAGATGGAACTGGAGTTGTGCACACCGCAGTTATTTATGGAGAAGATGACTACCAATTGGGAATTGAAAAGGATTTGCCAATGGTTCCTCTATTAGACCAGAGTGGACATTTTAATACAGATGCACCAGCTATAATTGCCGGTGAATATTTCAAAAAAGCTCAAAAAACAGTAGTGGAGGACCTTAAAAATAGAGGACTCTTATTTAGGGCTGAAATGCATACCCACTCATATCCACACTGTCATCGTTGCGACACAGCTCTTATTTACAGTGCTCTTACGTCATGGTTCCTGAATATACAGAAGATTAAAGGCAGATTACTTAAAACTAATGAAGACATTAACTGGGTGCCAGATAATTTAAAAAATGGACGTTACAAACACATACTCGAAACTGCGCCAGATTGGACTATCTCGCGAAATCGTTTTTGGGCGTCACCACTTCCTATCTGGAAACACTCAAAAACGGGCGAGGTGTCTGTCTTTGGTTCTATTGAAGAACTTAAGGCACATACAAAAAAATCTGGGAATACATATCTAATCATGCGCCACGGAGAGGCTTTATTTAATACGAAGAACATTCTTAATGCAGACCCCTCAGTTGAAAATCCATTAACTGAAAAAGGTATAGAGAAAGTTCACAGTGCTGTTAAGAGTCTTAAAGGAAAAAAAATAGACCTTATAGTATATTCACCACTTCAAAGAACAAAGGAAACTGCGGAGCTTCTAGCAAAAGTGCTAGGACTTTCAAAAGATATTCTGAAAGAGGATAGTCGGCTAAAAGAAGTAGTGTTTGGAGAATTTGAAGGAAAGACGGTTGATGCGTATCACTCATTCTTCAAATTTACTAAAGAGAAAATGATTGTGAAACCTGAGGGAGGGGAAACATGGATGGAAGTAAAAAACAGAATAATGAATACTCTTTCTGAGCTTGAGAAAGAACACACAAATAAAACTATTCTTATTGTCTCTCATAATGGACCTCTTCAAATGATACAGGCTGGGGTAAATGGACAAAATATAGACGAATGTTCTGGATGTATTAAGGATAATAAATTTGACTTAGAAACTGGAGAGGTGCGTGAGCTTTTGTTTGTACCACTTCCGTATAATAAAAATTATGAATTAGATTTACACAGACCGTATATCGATAATATTGAAGTGGTAGGTGATGACGGAGAAAAGTTAGAAAGAATCCCCGAGGTTATTGACGGATGGGTGGAGTCTGGCTCGATGCCGTTTGCTGAGTATCATTATCCATTTGAGAACACAGACAAATTTAATCCTGAAAAAGGATTATTTAAAAAATTAAAGCGGTACCCAGCTGATTTTGTATCTGAATATATTGCACAGACGCGAACGTGGTTTTATTACATGCACGCTGTTTCCGTACTTCAGTTTAATTCAGCAAGTTTTAAGAGTGTAGTAACTACTGGAAACATTCTCGCTGAAGACGGAACGAAAATGTCGAAATCGAAAGGTAACTACACAGACCCATTTCTGAACCTTAATAAATTTGGTGCTGATGCACTCAGATATTACCTTATGTCGAGCGTTGTCATGCAGGCTGAAGACACTCGTTTTATGGATGATGAGCTCAAAGAATCCCATAACCGTATTGTGAATATTCTGTGGAACACATTTAAGTTTTACGATTTATATAAAGATGATTACGACAATACAGTTTCATCAAAAGAAAGTCCTAACATTTTAGATATATGGATTTTTTCTCGACTAAGTCAGGCGAACAATGAAATAACAGAAAATCTTGACGCATACAACACAGTACGTGCTACACGCGCTATGAGGAGTTTTATTGATGATTTTTCAACGTGGTATGTACGACGTTCTCGAGACCGATTCAAGAGTAAAGATATAGAAGATAGAAAATATGCACTTTCTGTAACGCGAGATGTATTGGTAGAGTTTTCAAAATTAATTGCACCAATTATGCCATTTATTTCAGAGAGTATATACAAGGGAGTCCAAGAAACCAAAGTAGAAAGTATAGAGAGTGTGCACTTATGTGACTGGCCGAAAGCAGGAGTTGTTAATGAGGAGAGACTTAAAGAGATGGAACAGGTCAGAAGTATTGTGTCTCTTGCTCTTGAAGCTCGTGCAGCAGCAGGCATAAAAGTGAGACAACCACTTCAGTCTCTTGTTGTTGAAAAAAGTGAACTTGAAAATGAGCCACAGTATGCAGAACTAATAAGAGGTGAGGTAAATGTGAAAGAGGTAAAATTCAGTGGAGACTCTGGAGTTGTGGAACTTGATACTACACTTACTGAGGATCTTAAACGCGAAGGACTAGTTCGAGATATTATTCGACAGATACAACAGTTTCGAAAGAACAGTAACCTTTCTCCACAGGAATCTATTACACTTGCTATAGACACAGAAGATGAATTTAAAAAAATAATCGAAGGAAGCTGTGAGGAAATAAAACAAGCAGCCCTCATTAAAGAAATTATTTTTGAACCTGTCTCAGGAGAAGAGTCTACTATTGAAGGAAAGCGAATAGTGTTTGCATTGAGAAGCAGTACCACCTAAGTAATGTTGTTATGTCACATCACCGATATCAAACCAGAGCACTTGTTCTCGGAAGCACTCCGGTAGGGGAAGCTGATCGTTTCATAGATATGTTCACTGAAGATCTTGGGAGAGTTCGGGCAATCGCGAAGAGTGTGCGTGAAGAGCGTTCAAAACTGAGGTTTTCTCTACAAGATTTTTCTGTTTCTGATGTTTCCTTAGTTCGTGGAAGAGAAGTGTGGCGTCTAGTTGGGGCAGAAAATAGACGTAATATTCACAACGAATTTAAAAATCGCACAGAAGAGAGATACACAATAATTAGGTTACTCTCGTTATTAAAAAGACTTCTAAATGGTGAAGAAGAAAACAAGATTTTGTTTAGAGTTTTGTCAGATTCTCTTTCATTTCTACATACAAATACCCTTAACAAAGAAGAGCTTAGTAACTTCGAATGTCTTATAGCTCTCCGGGTACTTTACAATTTAGGGTATCTTGCCAAAGAACATACTAATGCCCACTTCCTTGAAACGACAGATATTTCCACAAATTTAATGTCACACATATCTCCGATTCGATTTGATATGGTTAAACAAATCAATATATCACTTCAAGAAAGTCAGTTATAGTAGTACTATATTCATTATATGGACGAAAAGGATAGAATAAACATTCTACGTAAGAAACTTTACTCACGCACGAGCCAGGCTCAAGACCAGAAGAGGCACGGGCTTCACTCTAGTCAGAGCTCAGTAAAGAAATCGTGGTCTCAGCCAGAAATGAAAAAAATAATGCCTGTAAAAGAGAAGCGGTCTTTCCTCGGATTATTTTTCGTAGTTTCACTTTTATTTTTCCTCGGTTCCGCGCTATTTGGCTCTTTTTATTTTTTAGGAGAAAAGAATATTGTTTCAGCAGATAATGTTGAAATCGAAATACAGGGACCAACTGCGGTTGGTGGCGGAGATACACTGGGACTCCAAATTTCTATTGTTAATAAAAATTCAACGACACTTGAACTTACTGATTTGCTTATAGAGTATCCTGAGGGAACACGGTCGCCAGATAATTTGGGCCGTGAACTTACTCGTTCTAGAGATTCACTTGGTAGCATACAGCCCGGGGAACGAGTGAAGAAGAGTGTTGAAGCTATTCTTTTTGGAGAAGAAAATACCCAAAAAGAAATTAAGGTTACGGTTGAGTATCGAGTTGCAGGATCGAATGCTATATTTTTTGCTGAGAAATTATACCAAGTAACACTGTCATCTTCTCCAGTAAGTGTTTCGGTACGGTCGTTTACAGAAGTAACATCAGGTCAAGAAATTGATTTTTCTGTAGTGGTAAATTCTAATTCTAGTACTGTTGTTGAAAACTTAGTACTCCAAGCAGAGTATCCATTTGGTTTTTCTTTTATTGAAGCGTCTCCTCGTCCACAATTTTCAAACTCTGTATGGGAAATAGGAAATCTAAACCCTGAGGAAGAAAAAACAATACATATAAAAGGGGTAATGACAGGGCAGGATAATGAGGAGCGAACATTTCGTTTTGCTGTTGGTGTTGGGGATGAATTTGATGTAAAAAAGATGGTTACAACATTTGTTACAGCGAATCGTGGTATTACTATTCAACGTCCATTTATAGGTACAGATATCACACTAAATAATACACGAGAAGACATCTATATATTTGAAAATGGTGAAGAGATTCGAGGAGAGATTGCATGGAAAAATAATCTCACAGAAGCAGTGTCAGATGCACAAATAGAAGTCCGTATTTCAGGAAGCTCTGTTGATGAGTCATCTGTCATTGTTGAACGTGGTTTTTATAATTCTGTGACCAATACTGCGCGATGGAGTAAGGATACGTCATCGGAATTTGCTGTAGTGAATCCATCTCAAGCAGGTATTGTACAGTTTAGTTTTTCTACAAGAAATATTTCAGCGTTAGGGTTGCGTAATCCGGAGGTTGTCTTAGAGGTAACAGTACGTGGAAAGCGAGACGGTGAAGATAATGTTCCTGAACAAATTGAATCTGTACTAACTCGGAGTATTCTTATCTCTTCCGATCTTTCACTTACTCAAAGACTACTACATGGTTCAGGTCCGCTCTCAAATAAGGGTGCAGTACCACCTGTTGCTGAGAAGGAGACGACATACACAGTCATGTGGACTGTCACTAACACAGCAAACCACATCTCCGGAGTAAAAGTAACAGGGGTGTTACCACCATACGTACAGTGGAAGGGTAATTTTAATCCAAATAACTCAAACGTAAGTTTTAATTCTGATACTAATCAGGTCACATGGAATGTTGGGGAGGTCCCCCAAGGTGTAGGGACAAATATTTCACCTAAAGAATTAGCGTTTCAAATTGGATTTACTCCGAGCTTAAGTCAAGTTGGGGAAATTCCCACTTTAGTGCATACTCAGTCTATTACGGGGTTTGACCAATTTACCGAATCACAAATAAGTGATGAGGTAGCACCTTTAACGACACGTATCCAGTCTGAACCTGGTCTACCATCAAATCATGAGAGGGTATCTCAATAATATATAGAATATAAACATGGAAATAGAAAAAGATAATGAGTTAATGGAAAAAATAGTTTCACTTGCGAAACGGCGAGGTTTTGTATTTCAAGGTTCTGAAATTTACGGAGGGCTTGCGGGTACGTGGGATTACGGACCACTTGGTGCAGAACTTTCACATAATATAAAAGATTTGTGGTGGGACTTTTTTGTGCGTAAACACGAAGAAAATTATGGACTAGCAAGTAGTGTACTTATGCCAGAGCCAGTTTGGGAGGCGAGTGGTCATCTAGAAGGATTTGCAGACCCGATGGTTGAGTGTGAGAAATGTAAACGTCGTTTTAGAGCTGACCACCTTGAGGAAGTTACTGAAGACTCTTCAAAGTGTCCCGAGTGTGGAGGAGCGTTTGGTGAAGAAAAAGCTTTTAGTCAGTTATTTCCAGTAGAAATGGGAAGTGTTGAAGGTTCTAAAGTTAATGCATACCTGAGAGGAGAAATTGCTCAAGGTATGTTCGTAAATTTCAAGAATGTACTTGATACTATGCGTCCCAAGTTACCATTTGGTATCGCACAAATAGGGAAGGCATTTCGTAATGAGATAGCACCACGTGAGTTTTTGTTCAGAGTACGAGAGTTTGACCTTATGGAATTTGAATACTTTACTCGAGAGGAAGAGTGGGAAGAACATTTTGAAAAATGGCGTAAAGAGATGTGGGAGTGGATTGACCTTGTTGGTATTACGCGAGACTCAACACATGAACTTGAAGTTTCTGAGAAAGATCGGGCGCACTATTCAAAACGTACGATTGATTTTGAATTTGATTATCCATTTGGCCGCAAAGAGCTCTATGGTCTAGCGTACAGGACAGATCATGACCTTAAGAAACACATGGAGCATTCAAAAGTGGATCTTCGGTATACAGATGATGAGGGAGAGCGTTTTATTCCACATGTGATTGAACCATCTTTCGGGTTGGGACGGACAGTGCTTGCGGTCCTTGTGTCAGCATATCGTGAGGATGAGATTGGGGGAGAGAAGCGCGTATATCTCGCATTTAAGCCATCAGTTGCCCCAATTAAAGCAGCAGTATTTCCACTAATGAAGAATAAGCCTGAGCTCCAGACGAAGGCGCGAGAGGTATATAAAGACCTTAAGAAAGCCATTCCCCAAATAATGTTTGATGATAACGGAAATGTAGGAAAACGGTATCGAAGACAAGATGAAATAGGGACACCATTTTGTATCACAATTGATTTTGATACGTTGGAAGATGATACGGTGACTGTGCGTAATCGTGATACAGCAGAACAAGAACGCATTCAAATCAGTGAACTTGAACCTTATATTAAAGAGCAGATTGAAACAAAAAAGTAGAGTGTTATCATGTATATATGTCTGAAAGCTCTAAACAACTTGTAGTAAATATTACAACAGGGACAATGGTTCGGTCTATACTCCTTGTGCTGCTCGTAGTAGCTCTTTTCTATCTACGTAACCTCGTGTTGGTTATTTTAACGGCAATTGTTATTGCTTCCGCAATTGAGCCGGCAACAAGATGGTTCGTAAGGTATAAGTTTCCTCGGCTAGTTGCAGTGATGATTGTGTATCTTTTATTTCTCTCGTTCTTGTTAGGGTTCTTTTATTTCTTTTTGCCGCCAGTATTAAGTGAAGTGATTAACTTCCTCGCGATTCTTCCTAGTTACCTTGATGCATTTGATTCATCAAGCCCGTTTCAAGAGTCAGTATTTCTTGGAACTCAAAGTGTTGTGGACACGCTTTCCATAACCAATGTAGTGACCGAGTTACGAGCCCTCTTTTCTAATGTATCGGAAAGTTTTCTTGCGACCATAACAGTTGTGTTTGGAGGCGTACTAAGCTTCGTGTTAATTATTGTATTTTCATTTTATTTTGCAGTTCAAGAGACTGGTATTGATGATTTCATTCGGATAGTCTCTCCAGTAAAGTACCAAAAAGACCTTATTAATCTTTGGAGGCGTTCACAAGTGAAGATAGGTCTATGGATGCAGGGTCAACTCATTCTTGCGGCAATTGTTGGAGTACTTGTATACCTAGGACTTACAATATTAGGAGTAAAATATGCATTATTACTTGCTGTGATTGCGGCTATCTTTGAACTTATTCCGGTGTTTGGCCCAATACTATCAGCAATTCCAGCAATTTTAATCAGTTTTGTGGACGGAGGGGCAACAACAGGACTCTTGGTTATTGGACTCTATATTATTATCCAACAATTTGAGAATCACCTTATTTACCCACTTGTTGTTACCAAAGTCGTTGGAGTTCCACCACTTTTGGTTATTTTAGCACTTCTTATTGGCGCGCAATTAGCTGGGTTCTTAGGAATTATTCTTTCTGTTCCTATAGCAGCAGTAATTCAGGAAATTGTGAGTGATGTTCAGCGCAAGAAAGAACAAGAGCTTGATAAAGGTAATACTAGAG
>JABMNX010000029.1 GCA_013204405.1 Candidatus Kaiserbacteria bacterium
ATGAATCGGAATGAGATGATAGCAGTTGCGGTTGCAGTTGTTGTCGTTGCTATTATTTTACTAATTGGTATTTTAAATACTGTATTTAATAACGGAGCGTCAGAACAAAATGTCGCTGTGGAAACAAACATAAACATGGAACAAGTACACGGAACAGGACTTATTACTAAAGATATTGTTGTTGGAGAAGGAGAAGAAGCAGTTGCGGGGTTGGCAGTTACTACTCACTACACAGGAACTCTTGATGATGGAACTGTATTTGATAGTTCAGTTAGCAGAGGAGCACCATTTTCATTCACACTCGGGACTGGTCAAGTAATTCAAGGATGGGACCTAGGGATTGCTGGAATGAAAGTTGGAGGAAAACGAGAACTTACAATTCCTGCAAATCTTGCATACGGTGACCGAGCAATCGGTACCATTCCAGCAGGTTCAACACTTCACTTTGAGGTAGAACTTTTAGGAGTAGGTGGACAATAAAAGAGTAATGTCTAAGTTTTCTTTCGATGTAGAAAAGAAGCTTGATACAGAAATCTCCGGTGCGCTTGGGCGCACCGGGGTTATTTCTACGCCACATGGGGAAATTGAGACTCCAGCATTTATCGTAGTAGGAACCAAGGGGACTGTAAAAGCACTTACTCCAGAGCAACTTCTTGAAACGGGGGTTCAGTCAGTGTTAGCAAATACGTATCATTTATTTCTTCAACCTGGAGAAGATGTTGTACAAAAAGCGGGTGGACTTAATACATTTATGAATTGGGATGGTCCAACATGGACTGACTCAGGTGGTTTTCAGGTATTTTCTTTAGGAGCGGCGTTTGGAAAGGGGATTTCTAAATTTGCTAAAGAAAAAGAGAATGTAGGAGATATAGACACACGACCTAATATCTATAACAAAGAACTTGCTCAGTCTCATGGAAAGCTCTGTATTGTGGATGAAGAAGGAGTAACGTTTACATCACATATTGATGGTTCTATGCATCGCTTTACTCCTGAACGCTCTATTGAAATTCAACATGCACTCGGTGCCGACATTATATTTGCGTTTGATGAGTGTACGTCTCCAACTGCAGATAGGGCGTATCAAAAAGAAGCGCTCGACAGAACTCACCGATGGGCGAAACGTTCTATTTTAGCTCACAAACAGAATTACAAAGCTCTTGAGGAACAGTGGCTCTTTGGAATTGTACAAGGAGGACTTGAACAGGACTTTCGAAAGGAGAGTGCTGAGGTACTCTCAAAGATGGATTTTGATGGATATGGAATTGGTGGATGTTTTAATAAAGAAGGTCTCGATGAATCACTAAAAATTGTAAACAATATTTTACCAGAAGAAAAACCGCGGCACCTTCTGGGTATTGGAGAGCCGATAGATTTATTCATTGGTATTGAAAACGGAATTGATACGTTTGATTGTGTTACACCAACACGAATTGCACGAACAGGTTCTGTCTATACAAGTAGGGGAACAATTAATTTATTTAATGAAAAGTATAAAAATGACTTTTCTTCAATCGATGAAACAATACCAAGTTACACATCTAAAAATTACTCAAGGGCATACCTTGCACACCTGTTTCGTTCCAACGAAATTCTTGGAGCAACCCTAGCGTCAATGCATAATCTATATTTCATAGTTAACCTGGTTAAGGATATACGAAAATCAATTCTCGAGGGTCAATTTGTAGAGTTTAAGGCTAATTTTTTGAGAGAATACTATTCATAAGGTTAGTTTCTTTATGTATAAAGAGCTTGTATGTTTGGAGATATGATAGTACTCTAACTAGTGGATGAAGTCCCCCCAGACGAAGTCCTCCCTGTTAGAACTCACCGGCGCCACAAGTGGCGCCGGCCTTTTTTTATACGGCACCATTCTATATACTGAAGTTTCTATATGAAAAAATTTAAGCTTACATCGGAATATAAACCTGCTGGAGACCAACCTACAGCAATAAAAGCCCTTATAAAAGGTGTTCAGTCTGGAGAACGTCGTCAGACGCTCTTTGGTGTAACCGGGTCGGGTAAAACATTTACCGTTGCTAATGTAATAGAGAAGATACAAAAA
>JABMNX010000030.1 GCA_013204405.1 Candidatus Kaiserbacteria bacterium
GAGGAGGAGGAGGAGGAAGAAGAAGAAGAAGAAGAAGAGGGTGATGAAGAAGAAGAAGAAAAAACCCATGGGATATTTGGTTTCGGAATAGGAGGCAAAAAGGAACCAAAAATAAACACATATACTTCATATGGAGAGTACACCCCTCCCCCACTATCACTCCTTGAAAAAGATAAAGGAAAACCAGATGTTGGAGATGTAAAAGCAAATGCAAATATAATTAAACGGACACTTCAGAATTTTGGTATTCAGGTTGAAATGGATGAAATATCAGTGGGACCAACTGTTACTCGTTATGCTTTAAAACCAGCAGAAGGTGTCCGCCTTTCAAAAATCCTTACACTTCAAAACAATCTCGAGCTTGCACTCGCCGCTCACCCTGTACGTATAGAAGCACCAATCCCTGGGAAGTCCCTCGTTGGTGTAGAAGTACCTAACCACACAAAATCCATGGTCGGTCTTGCTTCCCTACTTGCTGCTGATGAATTCCAAAACTCAGACAAACCACTTTTGATAGGCCTTGGACGTGATATCACCGGTACGTCACACTTTGCTGATCTTGCAAAAATGCCACACCTCCTTATTGCAGGAGCCACAGGTTCTGGTAAATCAGTGATGATTCACAACGTTGTTATGTCACTTCTCTATAAAAAATCACCTCAGGACATGCGTCTTATTTTAGTTGACCCAAAGCGTGTTGAATTAACACTGTATAAAAATATCCCGCACTTACTCACTCCTGTAATTACTGATGCAAAAAAGACTATCCTCTCACTCAAGTGGCTCGCAAACGAAATGGACCGTCGGTACGATATTTTGGAGTCTGAGTCCGTACGAGACATATCTTCATATCACAAAAATATTCTCGGTCCAGCACTTGAGAAGGGACTCCCCGAGGAAGAGATGCCTCAACCAATGCCATACATTGTAGTCATCATTGACGAGCTCGCCGACATTATGCAGGCATACCCTCGAGAACTTGAATCAGCTATCGTGCGACTTGCACAAATGAGTCGTGCGGTGGGAATCCATCTCATCCTTTCAACACAACGGCCATCAGTACAGGTTATTACGGGACTTATTAAAGCAAACATCCCTACGCGAATTGCGCTTCAAGTTTCTTCACAAATTGACTCGCGAACAATCCTTGATACTGGTGGAGCAGAAAAACTTCTTGGTGCTGGGGATATGCTCTTCCTCTCTGGAGAGATGTCAAAACCGTGTCGTATTCAATCTCCATTTATAACTGAATCAGAATTAAAGAAAGTATCTTCATTTCTAGTTAAAAATCATGAAAATGATTTACCAGACGAAATCGACTTCACTGAAACAAAAGGTGACTCAGCTCTGTTTTCAGCAACTATCGACTCCCACGAAGATGATGATGCTCTCTATGAGGATGCGTACAGTATTGTGCTTGAAGCCGGTAAAGCTTCAACATCATACCTCCAACGAAAGCTCCGCGTTGGGTATGCTCGTGCAGCCCGTTTGATGGACATGCTTGAGGAACGAGGAGTAATTGGTCAAGCAGATGGTTCAAGACCGCGAGAGGTCCTTGAGGGACGTGATTCTGACAATAAAAATGATGAAGTAATAGATAGTGAAGAGGAGGAAGAGACTGACGAAGAAGAAATTGATGAAGATATGGATGAAAGTGAGCAGATTAAATAAAGTAGAACATAATGTCTTACACCAAACACTTACATATCAAAAACATGGTGTTTGTAGTACTCCTTGTTAGCATCTTAGGTTACACGTATTTCCAAATGCAAAGTCTGGTCACAGGACCTGTTATTAGTATCTCTGAACCCAAAGACGGTGTGGTGGTTACCTCTTCGCGTACCGAGGTGTACGGTACTACAAAGAATATATCAAGTATCAGTCTCAATGACCGAGAGATTTTTATAGACGAAAGTGGAGCATTTAAAGAGAAATTGCTCCTCTCCCCCGGCTATAATATAATTACCGTACGAGCTGAGGATAAATTTGGAAGAAAAACAGAAAACGTCCTAGAACTGGTATATAATTAATCAGTAACACTTATAAATTAAAACTATTGTATGGCAGTAACAAAAAAAGCAAAGAAAGCCCCCAAAGCTTCAAACACAGGAGTCGAGGACGCAATCAACGAGATACGAACTAAATTCGGCGACGACGCAATAATGAAACTCGGCGACAAACCAAGGGTTGATGTTGACGCAATCCCCTCTGGCTCTATTGGAGTTGACTGGGCTCTTGGTATTGGTGGAATTCCGCGTGGCCGTATTATTGAAATTTTTGGACCAGAGTCATCTGGGAAGACCACACTCACACTTCATATAATTGCAGAAGCCCAAAAACTCGGTGGTATATGTGCATTTATCGATGCAGAGCACTCAATGGACCCAGAGTATGCAAAAAAGCTCGGAGTTAAGACAGAAGAGTTACTTATTTCTCAACCAGACACAGGAGAACAAGCTCTTGAAATAGTTGAAAGTCTTGTACGTTCAGGAAAGCTTGATGTAATCGTTATTGACTCTGTTGCAGCACTTACTCCAAAAGACGAAATTGAAGGAGATATGGGGGCACACCACGTTGGTAAACAGGCACGTCTCATGTCACAAGCCCTACGAAAACTTACTGCAATCACTGCAAAGTCAAAAACATCAGTTATTTTTATAAACCAAATACGTATGCAGATTGGCGTTATGTTTGGAAATCCAGAGACAACACCAGGAGGAAAGGCCCTTAAATTCTATACGTCAGTACGTATTGATATTCGTCGTATCGCACAAATTAAGAAAAATGATGAGGTTATGGGAGGTCGCCACAGAGTGAAGATTGTAAAAAACAAAATAGCGGCGCCATTTAGAGTTACTGAGTTCGACCTTATGTACAATGAAGGAATCTCAAAAGAAGGAGAGATTTTAGCACTTGGAGAAAAATTTGGAATCATTAAAAAGTCCGGCGCTTCATACAGTTACCTTCCAGGAGGAGACCCTGAAAAAGAAGAAAAGCTTGGACGAGGATATGACGCCACTAGAGTAATGCTCCAAGAGAATAAAAAACTTGCAAGCCAAATACTTAAAGATATTAAAAAGAGCCTCGTGTAATTGTAACTGGGTAGTTTAACTTAATACTCAAGAGCGTCTTTACATTTGCTGAGCTGAAAGCCCTGGCGCGTGAGTGAAGTTTTTTATAGTATCTCGTATGAGTAATACTCCCACAATTAAAACTATAGCAAGTACAAACTGAACCGAGACTTCGGTATTTGCGATTGCACTACTAGTAAACGTGTATAGTTTCCCTATTTCAAGAAGTGACGGCATATTCTTAAATACATTTGTAAGAGAGATAAGTGAAGACATCCCCACGAGTGCCACTACTAGCGCATACACTTTAAACATAAGTGGATTAAACACTTTTTTGAGATAATACACTCGCGTTACCTGTTTCATTATTTTTTGTTCAAGCTTATTTTCCATATACTAATTAAACATTACCTACACCAATAAAGTTCTATTTTCTTTGTTCATTTCTTTACGAAAGGCCTCTTTTGCTCTATGAACTCGTGTCTTAACTGCACCAACTGAAATCCCCTCTTCTTCTGCAATATCTTTCTGTTGCTTCCCTTCTATAAAATGTTTATTTAAAATTCGCGAAAGATTATCTGGTAACCCCGAGAGAATCGAAACAACATAATCACTCATTTCAAATTTCTCAAATTGTTCCATCTTTGTGTCTGGAAGTGACTCATACATTTCTGGCTCTAACTTTTGTAGTGCACCCCAGTCTTTCTTTAGTCGTTGGTATCGAGTAAATGAGGTGTTCATAAGAATACGGTACCCCCACGAACTAAACGATGCCCCCTCTTGAACTGTAAATTTATCCGCATATCTATATATCTTACTAAATACTTCCTGCACCACCTCTTCTGCATCTTCCTTGTTTTTTAAAATTGAGATTGCCTTCCTGAGAAATGCATCTTGGTATCGTTCAAGGAGTATTCTAAAGTGTTCTGGCTCACGTACTGAAAGTGCTAGAATTTCCTCATCCGTTTTATCGTGCATATCAGCCTGAATATCAGACAAAATTGGTTGTTCATCAAGTAATCCCATATATAGATAAGGTGTTCTTAGTCTTTAGTTAAATCGATGTAAGGAGTCTCATAACCTCCTTTTTATCGACTTTTTTTATTACCCTATATTGATACTATATCGACCTTTACATCTATTGCAACCACTTGAATATAAACAAGGTTACGAGTACAATATCTCTCACCATGCTTAACTATAATGAAATCCTCCCAAGGAAATTTATCGTGTTTGAAAATGAGCCGTATGAGGTCATGTCTTCTAATACCGCAAAAAAGGACCGTCAAAAACCAGTAAACAAAACCAAGCTAAAGAACCTTCTTAATGGACGGGTTGTTGAAATGGCATTTCACCAGTCTGATAAAGTGGATGAGGCTGACATTAGTAAGCGAATCATTAAATATCTATACAGTAACAAAGGTGAATTCTGGTTCTCAGACCCCAAGAATCCGCAAAACAGATTCCAACTTGAAGAAGACGTCATTGGTGACAACGCTTTATTTTTGAAAGAAAATAATGAACTCGTTGGACTTGCATTTAATGACGATATTATTGGAATTTCTCTTCCAGTTAAAATGGACTTCAGAGTTACAGAAGCACCGCCTGGAATTAAAGGTAATACAGCTCAAGGTGGCACAAAAGTGATTACCTTAGAGACAGGAGCTACTGTTTCAACGCCACTCTTTATTAATGAAGGTGATATTGTCCGAATCAACACCGAAACTAATGAATATGTGGAGCGAGTTGAGAAGAAATAATAGCAACAAAAAATGTCACAGATACCTGTGACATTTTTTTGCTTTATAAAGCTACTTAGTTGTCCTGTATTATCTTGAAACAAACGGCAGAAGAGCCATAAATCGTGCGCGTTTTACCGCCTCTTCCATTTGACGTTGGTGCTTTGCACTAAGTCCTGTTTTCTTTCGTGAAAGAATACGTCCATGTGGGTTAAGGAATTGTTTTAAGATATCGATATCTCGATAATCGACGTGCTTTACATTATGTACTGAAAAAAAGTCTGTGTTCATAAATATTATATTACTAAATTAAAATGGGATATCGTCTGGGTTAATATCTTCTTCTGGGTACTCTATTGTATCCCCTTTTGGTTCTGCTTGAGAATCTCCAGTAACCACAGGAGAACCTGTTCCACTCTCTCCCCCTCGTGGACCAAACTGTACGCGCTCGGCAATAATCTCTGTCCGATACTTCTTTACTCCGTCAGCTTCCCAACTTCGTGTTTGAAGCCGTCCTTCAATTAATACTGAACTACCTTTCTTGAGGTATTGGGCGCTTGTTTCAGCTTGGCGACCGAACACAACAACATTGTGAAATTCTGCACTCTCTTGCTTTGCACCGTCTTTATCTTTCCACACTCGATTAGTTGCGATACTAAAGCTTGTTACTTGTACGCCAGAAGGAAGTGACCTTAGTTCTGGGTCTCGCGTTAGGTTTCCAAATACAAATGCTTTGTTTAAATACATAAAATTATTCTACCACAATCTCTTTAATACTTTCATCAAGGGCTTTCTCTGATACAGGGACGCTTACTTCCTCATTTTTAGGGGTCATTTTTGGAGTAGATATATGCTTTCGCTCTACACGCACTTGTGGGAGCCGAACCTCTGCATGGGTGTTTTCCTTTACAGTTCTAAATATGATATGACGGAGAATATTTCTGTTTATATCAAGCACTTCCTTAAGTTTGGCGATTCCAATTGGGTCTATCTCAAATTTAATTCCTCCAAAATGAGCAGTCTCAAACTTTTCCTTTTTACCGCTCTCGGTTCGATACATAGCATACGCAAGTTCAACGTGTTTTGGGTCCTCTTCAGAAATCACTACTCCTCCATTCTCTTTAATGAACTCCTTAATAGCGAGAGCCTCCTTAGGGGCCTCTTCTTCTGAAATAGCGGGAACAATATGAAAACCTAGTTCATAGACACGAGGATCAAGGTCCACGTCTTCTGTTACGTTTTCTGCTTCATATGTTATATCTTCTGTGTTTTCTACTTCTGTCATATAGTGTGCCCTAGCATAACATAACCACTATTTCCTCGCAAGAAACTGCGGTATAAAGCGACTTGTGTTCTTTATAAGTTGTATTTTGAGCTCCTCCACATCCTCTCCACGTAACTGCGCCATTTTCTCTACTACCTCGATAACAAACACTGGTTCACAACGCTTTCCCCTGTGAGGAACCGGGGCTGCATACGGCGAATCTGTTTCGGATAAAATCATGTCTTGAGGTGCGTATTTTACAGTCTCGTCATAATCATGAGTGAACGTAATAACGCCAGGAAACGACGTGGTGAAATTTAACTCATAGTATTGTTTGGCTACCTCTGGTCCCGCAGTAAAAAAATGGGCGTTACCTTTTAATTTATCTCCATATTCTCTTTTTTTTGACCGCAACATATCGATTCCATCTTTGTGTGCATCACGAATATGGAGCATCATTGGTTTATTATGAGCTACTGCAAAATCAATTTGCTTTTCAAACTCTTTTCGCTGACGAGCTTGTTCAGCTTCGTCCTTAATATGAAAGTAATCAAGACCACACTCACCCACCATCACGACTTTGTCATCTGAAAGGAGTTCACTGTAAAAAACCTCATCAAAAGATTCTTTAGTATTATCAGCTGGATGAAGCCCTACTGTTGCAAATATCCCATCATGTTTTTTTGCAAATTCTAACGCTTGTCTTGACTGCTCCCTATCAGTACCCACAACTATTGTACCCACATTTTTTTCACGCATTCGTAAAAGTACCTCGTCGATATCATCTGCGAATTTTTCAAAGTGAATATGTGAATGAAAGTCGAAATACTCTGGCATTATTTTTCTAATCTAGGAAATAGATTTTCTGGTTTTTTGTTTTCAAGTATTGCCTTTTCTATTTTCTCACTCGTGTCAGGCATAAATGGTTTAAGGAGGTTTGCCACAGAATACAGTCCTTCCAAAGCTTCCCGTATCAATTCTGCTCCACGAGCCTCATCTTCTTTAACTACTTTAAACGGTTCTTCTTCAGTTATAAATCGATCAAGCCCTTGAATGAGAGACCATATATGCTCAAGAACAACATCAAAACGAAAGGTCTTTCCCATTCCATCATACATTCCACCTGAAGAATTTTGTTTCTGCATCTGTTCATGTACATACTTCTCTGAAAGAGTGAGAGTACGTGCAACAAGATTTCCCAGCCCATTCACTAAATCAGCTGTATACCACTCATCCAAGCGCTCCCATGTAATATCAGTATCCTCCACAGGGTGAACGTGTTTAAGAAGCAAAAACCGTGTTGCCTCAGTACCGTACTTCTCTACAAGCTCAAATGGACTAATCGCATTACCGAGCGACTTGCTCATTCGCTGACCACCCTCTGAGTTAATAAACCCATGATAGAAAACTTTGTCTGTTGTAGGAATGTCAGCTGACATTAACATTGCTTGCCACATAATTGATTGGAAACGAACTTGGTCCTTCCCTGCTACTTGAAACGTCTCTCCGTCTTCCCAGAATTTTTTGAAGTTTCCTTCCTTATCCTCCGGCCAACCAAGTGTTGAAATATAGTTTGTGAGCGCATCAAACCACACATACATTACCTGCGTATCATCTCCTGGTACATGCACCCCCCATGACAATCGTTCTTTCTCTCGCGAGATACTAAAATCTTCAAGACCGCTTTTTACAAATTCAATTGCTTCCTGTCGTCTGTGCTCAGGAATAATCACATTTTCATTACTTAAATACTCTTCTAATTGTTTTTGGTAATTTGAAAGTTTAAAAAAGTAATTTTCTTCTTCTATAACTTGAGGCTCTTGAGTCGGGTGAAATACACATTTACCATCTTCTAAATCTTTTTCTGTAAGATACTTCTCGCACCCAACACAATAAAGTCCTTTGTATTTCTTTTTTTCAATATCACCTTTTGCGTCACACTTTTTCCATAATTCTTGTGCAGCTTTTTGATGGGCTTCATCAGTAGTGCGAACAAATGCGTCTGTTGAAAGGCTGAGTGAGTCTTTAAGCTTTCGTACTTCTTCTGTGTATCGATTTACATAATCTTGTATGTCTTCACTGTTCTCCTGTGCCTTATCCCAAATCTTTTGACCGTGCTCATCCGTACCTGTATTAAAAAATACATCTCTTCCTTCTAAACGAGAAAAACGCGCAAGAACATCTGCTTGTAATATTTCAACCGCAAACCCAATGTGTGGGTCTGCGTTTACGTATGGAAGTGTTGTTGTTATATAAAAAGGCTTTGACATCACTCGATATTACGCTCTAGTATTACCTTTATCAAGCTCTTGTTCTTTCTTGCGCTGAACATCACTCACAATTTCCTGAATTACTGCTGCTATAGGAACAGAAAGAATAATTCCTAAGAACCCAGCTAATTGCGCGCCAATAAGAAGTGCTA
>JABMNX010000031.1 GCA_013204405.1 Candidatus Kaiserbacteria bacterium
AAACATGGTAGCTTGAATTTTTCCACTTGCTTCCGGGTTACGTCCTATTGCCTCAAGTGCTTTAGAAACAATAAGTCCAATACCAATACCTGGGCCAATAACACCAAGACCTATTGCAAGGGCCATTCCAAGTGTTTGTGCTACTTCTAATTCCATATAATGTAAAAATTAAAATGAATAAAAACTTAATAAACTAATGAATGGAGCCACTCGTGTGTACGTAAGTTTGAGTTAAATACACACGAATGGCTCCATTACATATTAATGAGGCTCCGCTATCGCTATTTTTATGAAAAACAACGTTAACAGTGAAAAGATTGCAGCTTGGATAAATCCAACAAAAACCTCAAACACCATAAGCGGTATTGGTAGAAAGAACGGAACAAACGTGGTTGCAACTAAGATAAGTACCTCGCCAGCAAATATGTTTCCGAAGAGACGAAAACTGAAGCTGACAAGTCGTGCAATTTCGCTGAAAAGTTCAATGATACCAATAAAGAACCCTAAGACCGACTTAAAGTTAACAAACTTACCGCTGTATTTCAAGAATCCAATCAGTACTACACCAGAGATTTCAATAACAAGGAAGGAAATAATCGCAAGTGCGAGTGTAACATTGAGGTCTGTGTTTACAGAACGAAAGATCGGTACAAACTCCTGATGCCCCACTTCACCTAAAAAGAAGCCGATACTCCCAATACCGGGGGTAAACTCTAGAATGTTTGCGGTAAATATAAACAAGAAAAGTGTAACGATGAATGGGAAGAATTTTTGGGCTAAGGACTTACTTTCAAGTGTTGTTTCCATATAATCCAATATATAGCTAAACATAGATTCAAAAAGAACTTGTGTCTTTCCTGGAATTAGTTTTATGTTACGTCCAACTAGAAAGGCAATACTCGCAAGAACAAAAATAACCACCCAGCTCGTAATGAGTGTGTTGGTTATAGGAAGCCCCCAGATTTCTCCAAGCTTCTCTGCTGCTAATACAATGTGAATTCCGCCTTCTTCCATATTACATACAAAAAATGTGCGGTCATTCTAACATGAGGATACTGTAATCCCTATGAATAGGTGGACCTCTCTATAGCTGGTTGGAATGGATTAATCCAAAGTTTAGAGGAGTTGGTGGGGTTTTTAGTATAAAAAGAAGAAAGACCGCAGAGCAAGTATCGTGCGGTCTTTTACTCTCGCTGATAAGGTGTTAAAAAACAATATACATAAGTCCGACAGACACCACAACACAACTTACAGCGCAAGTATTCCATTTTAGATATTTATCAGAATAAGCCGCTTTCATTGCAAAGAAAAAACCAGCAAAAGCGGCGGCAATTCCTACTAATGAAAGTAGTAAATTGATATTGTTCATTTCAAACACTCCCTAAATATTTAAGATCAAAACCTAACTGAATATATTCATATCATGAACTTTCGTATATGTCAAGCATATTGGATACATCCAAAGTTTGTGTGGTCAAGTTTCTAAATATGTAAACAAAACCAAACAACAAGGTGTTCTTGTTGTTTGGTTTAACCCGACAGGACTTGAACATTACATGTTCAGTACAGGTTGTTAGTAGTGGGGTCAAGTTTCTAAATTCGCTACGCTCATTAAGAACTTCCTCCCCGGACTCGCAGTTTTGTTGCCTAGGGAAAATGGGCAACGGAAAACATCGCTCCGTCTTCCACAACGTAAAAAACGATGCATTGGCATCGTTTTTAACAGTTGTGGACCCGACAGGACTTGAACCTGCCACCTCCTCAGTGCAAGTGAGGCGCTCTAGCCAGATGAGCTACGGGCCCGTATTTATATCTTCATTTTTAAAAATCTTCTTCCTGCTGCTGTTTTAAAGTATACCTCTCTTTTCCGAGTCTCCTCAAAAAGAGCATACTCTTCAGTATAAACCACTTTTAGGTTTTTAAGGTGACGAGTAGATTGTGTATCACCACGCTTGTGTTCTACTAATCTACGATTTAGATTATTTGTTACACCTTTGTACAATCTACTCTCCTCATCTTTTAATACGTATACTGTATACATCTTTAAAATAAACTCTAGCCAGATGAGCCCCGCCCGAACGACCAAATGGCGTCAGTCGTTCAGTCGGGCGGGTACGGGCCCGTATATGTAATACCGAAATATTATACCTTACTTTCTGTTCACAGCAAGGCTTATAAGGTGATCGAGAAACTCTGGGAAGCTACACCCAACCTCATTGAGTGCATGTGGCACTAAGGATCCTTCAGTTAATCCAGGAAGTGTATTCGCCTCAAGAAAATAGACTCCACGCGGTGTAACAATAAAATCAGAACGAGAATAGTGGCGCAACCCAAGCGCATCATGAACAGTACGGGTAGCATCCCTAATAAGGAGTTTCTCCTCTGCAGTTAGACTTCCTGGACAGTGAAGCTCAGATTCTCCGTTATATTTTGCATCGTAATCAAAACAAGTCTTTCCATATGGCAAAACTATTTCTATAGGTAAGAGTGTATATCTATCTTCCCCACGAAAATCTTCAATGACACCACTGGTTACCTCTTTCCCTTTGATAAACTCTTCGATTAGCACTGACGAAAATTCTTCAAGAGATTTGGTTATACCATCAATAAGTTCTTGGTATGAACCTGCAAACACAACTCCCTCTGAAGAACCTTTATCAAGCGGCTTAATGACAACTGGTTGTGGAAACGTACGAAATATTTCTGTAATAACCGCCTCAATGTCAGGAGTCCGTTCAATAATTTTGTGGAGTGGTGTACGAATACCGGCGTTTGAAACAATACCCTTTACAGAAGGTTTGTTCATTGCGAGTTTTGAAGCAAGCGTTCCTGAACCTGTGTATGGCACCTGAAATGCATCTAATATCCTCTGTACACTTCCATCCTCTCCGTACTCCCCGTGGAGCGCATTAAACACAACATCTACATTCTTGAGGACTTTCTCTGGAGGAGTTTCAAAACCACGCATATGCCACATACCGTCGCGCGAAATAAAAATATCCTGCGGAATATACATCTCAGGAGAAAGGTTCTGGAGAACATGACCTCCAGTTTTAAGAGATATATCGTATTCACTTGATGGACCACCGCGTAATACCCCTACTCGAAGTTTTGACATGTATCAAGTATAACAAAGGAGTGAACAGAAAAAAATAGAGTAAAACTTATTTACGTTTTTATGCAATCTTTCCCCGTAATTTCCTATGGTAAGAAATAGCAAAACGATGCGCTTCCCCGTTTGCGAGTAATATCTCTCGTTCTAGCTTATTAACAAATCCCTTGTCTCCTACAAACCCTTTTGGCCGATGGTGCTCATCTTTTGTCACCCCTACAATTGGGATTACGTATCCGAGTTCATCAAGTACTTTTTGTGCAGTATTGAGCTGTGCACAACCTCCGTCAACGACAATAAGTCGAGGTGACCCCCACTCAGTGTGTGCAAATCGCCGTAAAAGTATTTCTCTCAAAGCAGCAGTATCATTATTCGCGTCATTTGAAATCTTAAACTTTCGATACTCACCGGTATCAACTTCTCCATCTACGACTACTGTCATTACCCCCGTAACATGTTTCCCCGACGTGTGTGCAATGTCATACGCCTCAATACGAAATATTCGTCCAGATTGAGGTGTTTTGAATTCTTCTTTAATAAGCGATACATCACGAATGTGTGTAAGTGCAAATATTTTTCTTTTTACTTCTTCTGCTTTCTCAAATGCTTCTTTTTTTGCTAATTGCTTCATCTCTTTCTCTAATTGAGAAAGTAACGTCTTCTTTTTCCCTTCAAAAAATAATTTTAAGTGCCGAATTGTTTTTTTATATTCTTTTTCATTAAGTACTTCTTCTGGTTTCCCTGGATACACGCCAATTGATTGATTAAATTTAATTTGCTTTGTTTGTGTCGAGGAATTAATATCTTCAATCGTGTATTTAGTATCAAAATACGGAAAAATTTTACGTATAATCTTCATTGCTTCTTTAAACTGTCCCCCTTGAGGAAATGGGCCAAAAAGATACTTCGCTTTTGTTTTCCGTAACTGACTTTCTAAATCTTTACCTCGTGTTGTAAGTAGTCGTGGAAATGTCTCATCAGTAATTACTACATAGTTAAAACTCTTATCGTCCTTCTCTTTTGAGTTATACACCGGTTGATGCTTTTTAATAAGGTACGCCTCAAGAATAAGTGCTTCAAGCACTGAGTCGGTTTCAATAACTTCAATCTTCTTAGCCTCCTCGACCATTTTTTCTATTAAAGGACTTCTCACATCTCGAATCTGAGAAGTAAAATAGCTTCGCACACGTGAACGTAGCGAGGTCGCTTTTCCAATATATAAAATCTTCTTCCCAGCTTTGAACATGTATACACCGGGGCTATCTGGCAGTTTCTGTTTCTGTAAATCTTTAATAGTCATGTACCATGTATTGTGTATGAAAAATATAATTTTGCAAAATAAAAGTAAAAACGCACCGTATCCTTTCGGATTCGGCGCGTTGAGTTAGATAGTCGTCGTTCGACTTCATTTCGGGAGGATGTAATTCCCGCTTTTGTCAAACTGGCTTTCGACGTTCTGTTTGTGCTGAAGAACGACCTCGGAGCCATTGCTGAGAACAAACATCCCACTAATGACTACCGCGAGAATGAATAGTAGAATCCAGAGAGTGCGGGTCATAATGACCTCCAACCAATAAAAATTTCGGGGTAGATTAAGGATCTCTCCTCAACCCTTCTAAGTTAATTATATCACACATAATACCATCTTGTCAAGACGGTATTATGTGTGATAAATCAGGAACGCCGCGGTTATATAACCACGGCGTTGTATCCTTTCAACATTTCATTACATCGAGAAATCGCTCTCAGTGCGGAACCGCAAGAGCAACGACTTAACATAGCAAGGTAACTCTCCTCCTTTTGTTCTA
>JABMNX010000032.1 GCA_013204405.1 Candidatus Kaiserbacteria bacterium
CAACAACTGCTGCTGATTTTCGGAATCGTGCTGAAGAAGAAAGTCCCATTTGGTGCATCGTAAAAAGAATTCGACGATGTACTGGTTTCAACCCGTCTCGCACGTCAGGGAGTGCACGCGAGGTAATTACCGTCATCGCGTAGTCAAGATATGACTGTTGCATCTCGGCACTAATACTTTGCGGGATAATGTTTTTCCGTTCTATATGTGGTTTTTCTTCAGGTTTTTTTGCCATGTATCAAACTATAATATGCTCTCTAGTGTAGCATAATTACCCCTTTATTTAAAGCTTTTTTGGTGATATCTATACTAATTTTGTGGACTTAATTCAGTCTTTAAAACAGCACGTGTGCTCGTTAAGACGAGTACAAAGACGAACTCTATATCTGAATAATCTCTACTCCTGACGGAGTAATCTCTGGTTCCTGAACAATAGGAGGTGTAATTTGTTGTGTGTCCTCAATATTACTTACTTCTAACTCCCCACTTGTTTTCGGCTCTCCTTTTTGAAGTTCGCTGCTTATGTATTCAAGTTGTTCTTGGGCGGTGCCAACCTCTTTTCGAATTCTACTGTTTGCTTCCTGTAAGGAATCCATAATCGCACCAATTCCAAACTGCTCTCCGGACTTAGTTACATCCTCTTGCTCATTTACAAATGCAAAAAAAGAAATGGCCCATGCAATAAAAATAACCCCCGTCACAACCCCTGCAGCACCAAATGCTATCGCTTGTCGCTCTGCTTTTGGTTTTTCTCGTACACGGTCAAGTACTTCAAACATGTATATTGAGTTACTTAAGAAGTAATTACAACAATCTCACCAACTTTTCCTTCGACATCTTTTTTCTTAACCGTTAGCTTATCTACCGGTTTTTCTTTTTCAGCTCCGCTTTCTTTAAGAAAGGCGGTGAGCGAATCTTTTCCACCCATTCCATCGTAATGTATTGGAACCACAACTTTCGCTTCAAGTTTTACCCCCACACTGTGGGCTTCTGTTGGTGTAAGCACTCCGTCACTTCCAATAGGAACAAAGAGGATGTCTATCCCATCAACATCTTCAAGAATCTTTGGGTCAACCTGGCTTTGAGAAAGTGCCCCAAGAAAACAAATGTTCATTCCATCGAGTGTCACAATGTAAATTGTGTTTGGTCGCTCGTACCCTCCATAATGCGAAATTGAAGGAAATCCTTTTATAAAAATCTTTTCAACTTCGTACTCACCTGGTCCATGTGCAACAAATGGTTCCTTGTCTCCTCGAGTCATCTGCCCCACTCCATTGAAGTCTTTATCAGCTGTGGTGATTAATACAACATCTGCACCAAACTTTGGACCAGATAACTTTGAGTCTTTGGAGATTGGGTTAAACGCGAGCGTTGTATCACCGTGTGTGATTTTTATAAACTCCCCTCCATAATGTGTGATTACCATATTCAGAGTAGTATAGCAGAACACGGTTGAAAGTCGATTTTAGCCCGTAGAATACTGGCTATATTTTGTATTGCAAATATTTAATATTTCTATATAGTAGAGACACCCGTTTAAACGGGTTTATTTATTATCGACGTAGAGCGAGAGAAATGAGAAAGTTTTACTTTCATATTTCCGAGCCGAGGAGATAATACGAGACGAAGTGCTTTTATTAATAATCTTCTATACATTGCTAACCCTACTGTAAGAGAACTGGCCACGAGAAATAGCTGGTAGCACAATGTAGAGAACAAATAATTATGTTAGGACTAGGAAATAAAACTGATAAAAAATCTAAAGAAGAACTCGAAGTAAAGGACTCAAAGAATAATATAGAGACAGAAGAAAAACAGATAAAAAAGAAATCTATAATGGATGACCTTTTATCTCAAACACCAACACCCCCTCAGGTTGGAGATTTAGTTGAAGGACTTGTAATTGCAATTGAGCGATCACATATCTTTATCAACTTACCACCCTTTGGAACAGGAATCATTTACGGTCGTGAGTTTATGAATGCTCGCGATATTTTGCGTAAAATTAACGTCGGAGACAGTATTGCAGCAAAAGTTGTAGATGTTGAAGGACTTGAGGGATATGTTGAGCTCTCTCTTAAAGAGGCTCGACAAGCACTTATTTGGGCTGAAGCAGAAGATGCAATCAAAAACAAAACAATTCTTGAATTACCTGTGAAAGACGCAAATAAAGGAGGTTTGATTATTGAGTGGCAAGGAATCCAAGGATTTTTACCAGCATCTCAACTTAAAGCTGAAAACTATCCTCGAGTTGAAGACGGAGATAAAGACCGTATTCTTGAACAGTTGCGAGCACTTATTGGTACCAAACTTGCTGTTTCAGTCATTACAGCTGATCCAAAAGAGAATAAAATGATTTTCTCTGAAAAAGATTCTCTTGAAGAAGATAAAAAAATATTGACTGAAGACTATAAGATTGGAGACGAACTAGAAGGAGAGGTAACGGGGGCAGTTGAATTTGGAGTCTTTGTAAAACTTCGAGAGGGCCTTGAAGGACTTGTCCATATTTCTGAAATGGATTGGGCGCTCGTTGAGGACCCACGTACTATCTTTAAGATTGGTGAGAAGGTAAACGTAAAGGTTATTGATATCAATAATGGAAAAATCTCACTCTCAATCAAAGCTCTTAAAGAAAATCCGTGGCACGAAGCTGCTAAAAAATACAAAAAGGAAGATACGGTTAATGGGGTTATTATTAAGTACAACAAACATGGAGCACTCGCTTCAATTGAAGAAGGGGTGGCTGGGCTTGTCCATATATCTGAGTTTGAGACAGATGAAAAACTTCGTGAAGCACTTGAACTTGGTAAAACATATAAATTTACTATTACGCTCTTTGAACCAGAAGAACAACGCATGACACTTTCTCTTAAGGGAGAAAAATAAAGACCATACCACAGCATTAAAATAACCCGTCTACTTACAAGCAGACGGGTTATTTTAATACGCGAGCTGTTAATTATGAATGTTCATTGCTCGCGCCCTTCCTTCGGTGACAACTGTCTCAATAATCTCATTAGCCATTCGAGAAATCTTAGGTAGAATTTCTATTTCTTTCTTATTTAGATTTCCCATAAGAAAACTGAGTATTTTATCTTCTCCTTTTAGTTTTTTAACCTTCCCGCTCGGCGTTGTAGGAGAAATTCCAATCCGTAGTCGTATAAAATCTTTAGTCTTAAGACTTTTGATAATGGACTCTACTCCACGATGACCACCTGATCCCCTTCCAAAAGAAATCTTGTAGTCATTAAAACCCAAATCGACATCGTCATACACCACAACAAGCTGCTCTGCTTTCTTTTTACTGGTGACACAAGTTGCAACCGATACCCCTGATTTGTTCATAAAAAGCTCAGGTAAAATTAAAAGTATCTCGTGCTTGCCAAGTTTGCCTTTGGAAAATATGTACTTCTTTTTCTTTTCATTTTTTGAGTCAGATTGCCATTCAGGAAAATTATGCGCCTTTCTAAACTGCTCAACTAACATCCGTCCAATGTTATGTCGCGTTGTTACGTATTCATCTCCCTTATTTCCCAAACCTACAATTGTATATAACATTATCACTATAGTATCACGCAACCTTTTTACTGTAACGTAACTACTTCATTTCCAAATAACGAAATGACACAGAAATTGTTATTGTGTCAAACGCTTTTGTGTAATACAATTCTCTCAACATGCTCAATGCCAGTACGCTCTCAGTACGTTTACTCACACGCTCTCACTATTTAAAAACGTAATGACCAGAAACGAACAAAACGAAGATAAAACAGTGCCTACTCCCATAAAAGATGCTGTTTCAAGTGGTCCTCAGTCTAAATATAGTGAAACAAAAGAAAATTTTGGGTTTGAAATACTCAAAATCATCATTCTGGCGATTATTATTGTTACTCCTATCCGAATGTTTATCGCGCAACCATTTGTTGTGAGCGGTGCTTCTATGGATAACACATTCGCAAATGGTCAATATCTAATTGTTGACCAGCTTAGTTACCGTTTCAATGAACCACAACGTGGGGATGTTATTGTGTTTCGTTTTCCGCTCGAACCTTCTAAGTTTTTTATTAAACGAATCATTGGACTTCCAAATGACAGGGTTATCCTTCAAGGTAAAGCTGTAATTATTGTAAATGAAGAAAATCCAGAAGGTTTTGTTCTTGATGAACTATATCTTTCTCCAGAAAAGATTAGCAGCAACTCTTCTTCTGTCACCCTTAATGATAAAGAGTACTTTGTTATGGGAGACAATAGAAAGGAAAGTTCTGATTCACGCTCATGGGGAACACTTGATAAGAAGTTTATAGTCGGACGGACACTTGTCCGGCTTTTTCCCGTTACTAAATTCAGTATTTTACCAGGCCAATAACATCAGAAATACTATGCTATCCATTGCTAACACACCACATAAAACTACCGACCAGGCTTTAAAACGCGCTGCTTCTGTTGCAGAACACTATGGGTTCTTACCGATAGAATCAATTATGCCTGAGTACGGAAATAAAAAGCGGTCAAAGATACTGCAACATACTGAGTATTTAAGTACATTTGACAACGAACTGGCTTCTGTTATCCGTTCATATATTGAACATGGACACACTCGGCTTACAGAACCGACATTATTTTATCAAAGCAGTATTAACCCCAAAAACCCAGACAAAGTGCTCTTTGGGCTTCACATCCTTGGGGCGTCACACAGTATTGCAGAAGCTGTGCTTATAAAAACAGCACTCGCAACTCTTGATGACCTCGGTATTACAGAGCGACGTGTTCATGTAAACAGTATTGGTGATAGAGACTCAGCCACTCGCTTCACAAAAGAGCTAACAGACTACCTTCGCAAAAATATAAATGACATGCCAGCGCACTCACGACAGGCAATGAAGAAAGATGTGTTTTATGCATACGACCAACTCCTTAAAAAACAACATCGGCTATGCGCAGGAGCTCCAAGCACGGTTGAATTTCTTACCGAATCGAGCCGTGGGCACTTGCGAGAGATTCTTGAGTATTTTGAAACTGCCCAGGTTGATTATGAACTTGACCCATCAATCATTGGACACCGAGACTGTTACTCAAAGACTCTCTTCGAAATACGTGGGATACCAAAAAACGAAGAAGATGGGCTTGTGGTGTTTGCTCGAGGAGGGCGCTACGATGAACTTTCCAAGAAGGCATTCCGCCAACAAATTCCTGCGGCGGGCATTATCTTTGAATATGAAAAAAAGGGACGTATTTCTCAAACAATAAATCCTCCCAAAAGACAAAAGCCAAAATTCTACTTTATTCAACTTGGCTTTGAGGCTCGTCTCCGGAGTCTTGTGGTTATTGAAATGCTTCGTAAGGCTAAAATACCTGTGTACCAGTCTCTTGGTAAAGACCAACTATCGCAACAACTTGAGCTCGCACATGAGCTCGCAATTCCTTATTGCATCATTATGGGCCAAAAAGAAGCTCTTGATAAAACAGTCATTGTGCGCAATCTAGATACTCGCGCGCAAAACATAATGCTTGTCAGTGATCTACCAGAATACCTTAAAACTATCTAAATACATCAAATCTATCTGAATATTGCTTCTAAAATATTCATATGGTACAGTACTCAAGCAATGATAAACGTAGAAGTAATAAAAAATACCACGGAAAATACAACAAGCCTGATTCGTCGCTTTACCAAACGTGTCCAGGGTTCTGGGATTCTTCCCCGTGTTCGTAGCCTCCGCTACTTTGAACGACCAGCTTCAGAGTTCAAAAAAAAGAAGCAAATTCTCCGAAAGATTGAACGACGCGAGGAGTTTGAAACGCTCTATAAGCAAGGAAAGGTAGAAGAAAGAAAGGGACGTGGACGACGACGGTAAGTCTCTTAACTATAATATTTCCTATGAAAGATACCTCACCAAGTAATCGTCTTTCAATAACAAAAACAATTAACGGCAAACTTCCACGTTTGCCGTTTGTTGATATAAAAGAATCTATACTTGGGAAGAACTATGATTTAAGTCTGGTATTTATTGGGGATAGACGAGCAAAAACTTTAAACCAAAAATACAGAAAAAAAGACTACGTACCTGATATTCTTTCATTTCCCTATGACAAAAATGAAGGCGAAATATTTATAAATCCATACCAAGCAAAAAGAAGAGCAAAGGATTTTGAAATGGACGAGAAAAAATTTATCGTATATCTCTTTATCCACGGACTCCTTCATTTGAAAGGACTGCGTCATGGTAGTACAATGGATACAATGGAGCTTGCACATTTGAAGCGCTTCTATAAGTGATGTAATTTTAGGATGGGTTAGTGATGAGTCTTTGTTTATTAAATCTTTTCTCTTCAATAAACAAGGAAGCCGGACTTTCTTACTTCTAGAATGCAGAGTTGATAGACTTTATATATTATATGGCACGAAATATTATTACTGGTATCGATATTGGAACCTATCAGGTGAAGATTATTGTTGCTGAATACGGAAAAGGAAAAGACGCCTATTTTCCTCGTATTATTGGTACTGGTTTTTCCGAATCTAAGGGACTTCGACACGGGTACATTATTAACTCAAGTGATGTGGTGCGGAGTATTCGAAGTGCAATTGAGCAAGCTGAAAAGAGTTCTCAGAGTAAGATAAAACGTGCATACCTTTCCATTGGCGGAGTTGGGCTTGAGGAAGTAAAGTCAAAGGGCGAGGTTATTATTACCCGTGCTGATGGAGAGATTACTGACCTCGATATACGGAAGGCACTAGACGATAGCGAGGAAAAAGTCAGTGCAAGAATTTCAAATCGAAAGATTATTCACGTTATTCCACTAAGGTTTAAAATTGATGGAGAGGTAGTCCTTGGGCGCCCCGTTGGTATGAAAGGAATGCGACTTGAAATTGAGACGCTCTTCGTCACATGTCTTGAGCAACATCTAAATGATCTCATCCAAGCCGTTGAAGAAGTTGGAGTCGAGGTAGATGATGTTATGGCATCCCCTATTGCAGCAAGTCTTGTGACTCTCACTAAGACTCAAAAAATGGCGGGATGTGTACTTGCGAACATTGGTTCAGAGACTGTTTCATCTGTAGTATTTGAAGACAATATCCCTATATCACTTAAAGTATTCCCTATCGGTTCAACTGATATCACTAATGATATTGCTCTTGGACTTAAAGTTTCATTGGAGGAAGCAGAACAAATTAAAAAGGGAGCCATTACAAGCACTGAATATCCAAAAAAGAAACTTGACGAAATTATTGTTGCACGTCTTTCTGACATTTTTGAACTTATTGAAAACCACTTAAAGAAAATCGGAAAAAATGGACTGCTACCTGCTGGAATCATTATGACAGGAGGAGGGAGTGGTATTACTACCATTGAAGATTTAGCAAAAGCAGCTCTTAAACTTCCTTCAAAACTTGCTACACCACGTTTCGGTGAAAATGCTCGAATTAAAGATGCCTCATGGGCAGTTGCTTACGGTCTTTGTATTTGGGGGTCAACTGCAGACGAAGATGAAAGCCCTATTGGAATAGGGTTGGCCCAAAAAACTGGAGGTAATTTCCTCCAATGGATAAAACAGTTTCTACCGTAAGTCTGACTCTTTGTTTTTATTGTTCTAAATAGCCTTTTAGGCATAAATATTGAAACAAAACCTCGAAATGTCAACGGGTTCACTTTTCCACTATGTCTGTGTATGATGATGCTACTTTTATATAATATTAGAGACTTAGCATACAAGTGGCATTATGAAAAAAATACAACCAGATGTTGAAGCGTTTGCACGAATCCGAGTAATCGGTGTTGGTGGTTCAGGAAACAATGCAGTTAACCACATGGTTGACTCAAAAGTACGTGGAGTTGATTTTGTTGCAGTTAACACCGACGCACAAGATTTACACCATTCACTTGCAAAGAAAAAGATCCATATTGGAAAAAATCTTACACGTGGTCTTGGGACTGGAATGAATCCAGAGATGGGAAAGCGTGCAGCAGAAGAAACAAAAGAAGAAATACAGGAGGCTCTTAAAGGTTCAGACATGATATTTGTTACCTACGGTCTCGGTGGTGGTACGGGAACAGGAGCGGGTCCTGTTGTTGCTAAAACAGCTCGTGAGTCAGGAGCACTGACTGTAGCAGTTGTAACTAAACCATTTTCTTTTGAAGGACAGCAGCGTATGCGCCTAGCAGAATTAGGACTAGAAGAACTTAAAAAAGAAGTGGACGCTCTTGTTGTTATTCCTAACGACCGCCTCCTCGCAGTTGTACAGCGAGAAACATCAGTAAAAAATGCATTCGCAATGTGTGACAATATCCTCAAAGAGGCTGTGGAGGGTATTTCAGACCTTATTACTATGCCCGGAATCATTAATGTTGACTTCGCTGATATACGCGCAGTTATGGATTCTGCAGGATCTGCTCTTATGGGAATTGGAACTGCAACTGGCGAAAAACGAACCGAGGATGCAGCAAAGGCGGCAATCAGCTCACCACTCCTTGAAATCTCAATCGCAGGTGCTAAAGGAGTATTGTTCTCAGTTGCAGGAGGGGACGACCTCTCAATGCTTGAGATTCAAGACGCTGCTAAAGTCATTACTGAATCAATTGACCCTAACGCAAAGGTAATCTTTGGCGCAGTGCTTGATCCAAAACTTAAGAAGAACGAAGTTAAAGTAACTGTAATAGCAACAGGATTCCCAGAAAACGCACTACACCCTGGAGGAAAAAGTACTTCCCTCTTCCAACTTCCTAAGAAAGACCAAGAAAGAGATGAGGAGAAGAAAGATAATAAAATCTACAACTCAGTAGGAATCCTCGGAGGAATTGGATCAGACGATACTAAAAAGGTAGACAAAAAAGACGAACCAAAGAAAGAAGACGAACTAAAGAAAGAAGGTAACGAGAACGACGACGACGATTGGGGTGCAGTACCAGCATTCTTACGACGTTCTAAGTTGAAATAAGGGATACCTTTCACGTACATACAACAAAAAAACACCCAGAAAATGGGTGTTTTTTTGTGGTATTATAAATTATATTTAATTGTTTATTCATTAATCATTATTTTTACCATGTACGATTTAGCAATCATTGGAGGAGGTCCTGGAGGTATCGCCGCTGGAATATACGCTTCTCGAAAACAACTTAAAACAGTATTTATCACTAAAGAATGGGGTGGTCAAAGTGTGGTGTCCCCTGATATCCAAAACTGGGTTGGTACTACCTCTATCTCTGGAGATGAACTCGCAAAGAGCTTAAAATCTCATCTCGAAGCATATGCACATGACTCTGTTGATATAGTGCCCGATAGTTGCGTCACCTCTGTAGAAAAAATTAATGGAGGATATAAAGTATCTCTTGATAAAGGTGACGAATATGAAGCTAAGAAAATTCTCGTTACTGCAGGTGCTGGACGACGGAAACTTGACGTCCTTGGAGCAGATACATTTGACCAGAAAGGGCTTACCTACTGTGCGTCGTGTGATGGGCCGCTTTTCTCCGGGCAAGATGTTGTTGTAATTGGAGGAGGAAATGCTGGTTTTGAGACCGCTGCTCAACTTCTCGCGTATACAAAAAGTGTTACCCTTCTTAACCGAAGTGATATCTTTAAAGCTGACCCAGTAACTGTAGAAAAAGTTCTTGCTAACGAAAAAATGACTGCCATTACAAACGCTGAAACAACTGAAATTTTTGGAGACAAGTTTGTGACAGGACTTAAGTACAAAGATGTAAAAACTGGAGAAGAAAAAGAACTTGCTGTTACGGGTGTCTTTGTTGAAATTGGACTAGTTCCTAACACAAGCTTCCTAGGAGGCTTGGTTGAGTTTGATGCGGTTAAACGTATCAAAGTTGACCCACGTACACAGCAGTCATCTCAAGAAGGTATATGGGCAGCTGGTGACTGTTCGGATGGTCTATACCATCAAAACAACATCGCTGTGGGTGATGCTATTAAGGCAACTGAAGACATCTATAACCACCTTCACACAAAGTAAAGTTTGCGCGACTGTCGCCCCAGACTACAGAACTAATCCCTTCTCACGACACATCTGTTGAAACCCAGTACCAGAACTAAGGCATAACTCTTTCTGCGCATTTTCTGAAAAGAAACGTGTCATCTTTGTAAAAAGTCTATCGAAACATATACCTTGAACTTCTGTACCAAACTCTTCCTGAGAACACAAATCTTCAGCTAAAGTAAACTGAGTAGAGGGAATCCCGTGTTCCATAAATCCTCCTATTATCCCACGTATACATACCCTCCTTAAATGTTCCGGAACAGTCAAGCAATCTCCCATGAATTTCTTTATCTGTTCGTGTGAATATGTCATACCACTACCGGCAAGGTACATGAGTATCTTCTCTCCACCATATTGGGATTCTGCGGCTGCAATCTCAGCAGCGCGAGAAATATCAAAACCGGAGAGAAATGCAGTATTCTGACCCATCTCATAATAACAATCGTATCGATGGTCCGCTGATAGATCTCTGCATATTTCAAAAGATTTTAGTCCATCGTAGACGAGGCCGAAGTCTCCATCTTCCATCCACTCCAGAATTACATTAAATACCCCCTGCCTACAGTCATCTACCTCTTTAGTATTTGCACTCTTTATTGCTTCGCACTTTTTCATTGCTGGTTCTGCATACGCAAGAGCATTTCCCCAGTATTTTCCACTCAAGTCATCTGCCTGAGAGAGAGTAAAACCGTGTCCAGCGCCATGAAAACAAACTAAACGTATTTGAGGCATGCGTTTTCCTAAACGGCTATCAAAATACTTACAGGTATCTTCAACAAATACAGGGTCTGGATTATCTTGAATCAAGTGCTCTAAAAAACCATGATAGTAACCGTAACCACAAGCAATTGACCTGTCTGGAAACTTCATCTTAGTGAGATCGTTGTGTTTTAGGTAATCATTATAATATGCCACATCACCAATTCTGTGCGCACTTCTGTGACACCCCACCTCAGTAAATTCTCTTGAATTATTTAAAAAATAATCAAATACATCATACGAAGCTTCTACTCCATTACTAGTGTATACATCTTGAATGAGTGAAAGCATGCAATCAACCCCCTCTTTTTCAATACATGAGTCAG